>JAJZQG010000294.1 GCA_021847645.1 Myxococcales bacterium | reverse complement strand
TTTCCGTCGGCGATGCGGTGGACCGGCTTCCCAGGTTTGGCCCCTCGGTGGTGGGCATGCCCCTGTACGCAGAGACGTTGTGCGCGGGGGCCAGGACAATGCGGACGATTCGCGCGGCGTCGCCCGGCGCAACGCTGGTGGCGGGAGGCCCCAGGCGACAGCGACGCCCGGCTGGGTGCTCGACCAGGTGCCGCAGGTCGACTTTGTTCTGGCCGGAGAGGCCGAGGAGACTTTGCCGCAGCTCGTCGGCGTGCTCGGAGCCGGGCGCAGGCCTCGCGACCGGGAGGTTCTGGGTCTCTGCGGACGCCAGGTCTCTTTTGTCTCGGAAGCACCGAAGACTCGGGATCTCGATGCAGTCCCGAGCCCCGCGCGCCACGCCGTGGCGGAGGTCTACGAGCGCAAACTGTACCACGCGCTTCCGGTGCCCCACCGCAGCATCGACTGTATCGTGACCAGCCGCGGCTGGCCGTATCGCTGCAACTACCGCTACAACGCGTCGAGGCAGGTTCGATTCCGCAGCATCGCCCGGTGTCTCGACGAACTCGAGGACTTGCGGGGCCGCGGGATTCGGACGGTCGAGATACTCGACGACAACTTCACGACCTCCGAGGGGCGTGCCTTGGAGTTCTTGGAGCGGATTCGGCAGCAGCGATGGGCGTTGGCGCCGCGGATCAAGTCGCGAGCCGATTCGGTGACCGAGCGGCTGGTGGCGGCGGCTCGCCGTGCGGGGGGGCTACCAGGTGAGTATTGGCGCGGAGTCCGGCTCCCCCGCGATGCTCTAGGCGATGAACAAACGCATCACGGTGGAGCAGCTGTCTCGTGCCGCCGGGCTGCTGATGGACGAGGGGATCAACTGCCACACGAACTGGATCATCGGCTATCCGGGGGAGACCCCGCAGACGCTGTCCCAGACGCTCGAGCTGGTACGCCGGATGAAGCCCACGACCGCGGGGTTCACGGTCCTCACGCCCTACCCGGGCACGCAAGTCTACGAGCAAGCCCGGCGCGACGGCACGCTGGTGGCGGATTGGTCGGCAGATTCCTCCGCGACGCCGTGGATTCGGCTGCCCTGGACCAACAGCAGGCGTGACCTGGTCGCCGCGAAGAACGCGATGATGCGTCGCATCTACCTCCGACCTCACTATGCGAGGGAGTATGCGAGGTGCATCGTGGGCGGCGCCAACTGGACGATGGCGAGGTATGCCGCGCAGGAGCTCGGCCGTGCGCTACGGTGGAAAGGCGTCTGACCGCCAGGAATCAGCCCGACAGGTTGTCCGGCGTCAGCACGACGGCGAAGAGGGCGCCTTGGGGATCCCGGATCCAGGCCCACTGCCCGCACGCATGGTGAGCTCGTGAGGCCAGAACTGCCGTTCCCCGCAGCTCGATCAGCCGTCTTTCGGTGGCCGTGCAGTCGTGGGCTCCCAGCCCGAGCAACCAGAGCGGAGCGAGCGCTTTCACGCTCGGCGGTGGCGGCGAGATTCCGCCGATCAGCCGATCGCCCGAGCGGATCTGGGCAGTGAGCTGCCCATGGCGAGACTCGGTCGTGATGCTCCAGCCCGCCAGCGTCCGGTAGAAGTCCGCGGCCCTCGCCACCTCGGACGTGACCAGCTCGCTCCAGCACATCGAGCCGGGAACGCCGACCAGCTCCGCGCCACGGTGCGCCCTGGGCTCCCAGAGCGCGATCAGCGCCCCCACGGGATCCTGGAGGATCGCTTCTCGCCCGAGGTCGAGCACGTCAAACGCGGGGACGAAGAGCGTCGCGCCTGCCCGGCGTGCTTGCTCCACCGCGCGGTCCACGCTGTCCACGGCGAGGTAGCTGAGCCAGAATGACTGCGGCACCGGCGCCCCCGGATCCGGGGATGCCTGCGAGATGGAGGCGACTCGCTTGCCGGCGACCTCGAACAAGACGGCGCCTCCGTCCGGTCCCACGTCGAAGTCGATCGCGGCCCACCCGAACGCGTCTTGGTACCAGGTCGCCGCGGTCCGCATATCCTTCGCAGCCAGATCAGCCCAACAGATCATATGCCGTCATTCCCCGTCAGTATGCGCTGTAGTCCGCGTCGTGAAGCCGGTTGAACATCGCGTCGGCAAGCCAGAGGGCACCACGGAAGCCGAGCCAGGGAGCATCGAAGAGAGCGTGCCTGACGTAGCAGGGGTGCATGAATTCCACGTAGGGAATGCGGTAGGGCTTCGCTGCGTCGCGGGCGGCGCCGGACCCGACAATCAAGTCCAGAGAGCCGGCTTCCCGCAGGGCCCGGAAGGCGTCCTCCACGAGCGGGAAGGAGGGGTCGCCAATGATCTTCGCTCCTATCCCGGCGGCGGCGAGCTCGTCCCGTACGCGCTGGGTGGCTGCATCGCGCCGCGCGAGCACCACCACGAGCTTGACGGCCATTCCCAGCTCGGCGAGATACGCGGCCAGGGACACGGCCTCGCCCGGTGGTGCAACCACCGCGACGTTGCGATGCATGAAGGAGCGCCGCACCGCCTTCTCCAGGCGCGGCACGATGACGTCGAGCTCCCGGGATACCACGGCGTCCACGCGGTCGGCGACCCCAAGGGATTGCCCCAGGCCGTGCAGGAATCTGACCGTCCCGTCCAGTCCGATAGGGACCTCGAGCTCACACACGTCAGCGCCTGTACGGGCGGCCAGCGCGGACGCGGCGCGCTTGCCCCCGGACAAGGCGAGCAGGTGTCCGTCGCGCGAGACGTCGACGAGCTCCCGGGTGAGCTTTCCGTCGAGCCAGACCGAACCGGGCTCGAACCCCAGCGCCTCGATCATGCGCCGAAGCTCCGCGACATTGGCGAGCTCGTCCGCCTCGAACCGCTCGAACAGATGGCCAATGAGTCCGACTCGCTGGGGCGAGGGCGACGCTGCGGGCAGGGGCAGCTTGCGGGCCATCACCTCCAGCGCGGCGGCGAATCCATCCGAGAAGTCGCCGGACATGGGCTGCGGCGGAACCACCGCGATCGCCAGCTTCAGCTCGGTCTCCAGGTCGTCGGCCAGCCGCTCGGCGTCCGTTCCGATCAGCTGTACGGCGCTCGATTGCACGAGAAACACGAGCGACGGATTCTTCGTCTTCATCAGGTCGATGACTGTCGCCCGGACACGGCGCTCCGTGCCCATGATCATGTCATTCGCCTTGAGGTCGCTGAAGCGCACGCGCAGCTTGCGGTCGCCATGGGAAAGCGAGGACATCATGTCGTGCTGCGACCCGACCATGGCGAACTTGTCGCTTCCGCAGTTCGCGCAGTCGATCACCAGGGAGGAGTCCGGCACCGCGTTGGTGAGGAGCAGCAGGCCGTCCAAGAAGGTGGGCGTCAGGGGAAGATGGGTCCGGATACTCACGCATTCCACTCCGGGCGCGGCAGATACCGGCCATAGCGGCGATTGAACGGGACGCGCGCGAGGTGCAGCAGCCTCTCGAGGGTACGACAGGCTCCGTCGAAGCCCATGTGGAAGTCGAGGAAGTTGACCGCGGTGAGGCCGACGGTGGTCGCGCGGCGATCTTGCGGCACTTCGGTGTACAGCAGATTCGCGCCCGAGGCGCGCAGCGCGTCCTGCAGGAGGGCGAAGGACGGCACCTGCGTGATGCGGTGGGAGGAGCGATCGTCGAGGACCGCCCGGGCAGCCGCGACAGCCGCGTCGCTCGCGACCGCGTCGGGCTCGCGGTTCGGGGCAGGAATGACGAACAGGTCGAGCAGGAACCCCATCTCCTGCAAAGCGTCGAACCACCGCAAGCCGTGACGAGCCAGTGGGTCCTGGCTGCCGAAATGGTCTGAGGTCAGCACGATGGCGACCCGGAGCGAGGCCGCCTGCGCTCGAAGCCCCTCCCACCTCTCCCGGAGCGGCCCCAAAGCCCCGGCCATCCAGTCGTCGGTCACCGCCTCCCGGCCAAAGAACGAGAGCACGCTGTCGAGCCATGCCCGGGTGCCCCGCAAGCCGAACGGCGCCGGCGCTTCGAGGGTCGGCGCCAAGAGCTTGGGCTTGACCGACAGGAGCGAGTCGCGGATGTGCATCGAGGGGTAGACCAGATTGAGCCTGGCCGCGCCGAATCGCCGGAGCTCTTCGATCTCGAACGAGGGGATCATGCTGGCGTTGTGGTGGACTCCAACGCTTTCGAGCAGATTGGTGAGCTCCCCGACGCTCTCGGTGCGCCAGTATCCGTACCCCAGGAGGTTCACCGACGGCTGGTCGCCGTTTGAGGTCTCGCGCTGAAAGAGCTCCACGAGCCGATCCCACAAGATCCGGTGGTGCTGGTCGCGCTCCGTAGCGGTGGTCTCGAGCCAGAGCGTAGGCACCCCCCGCTCCGCCGCGCCGGAGTCCTCGACCGCCATCGCCACGTCATCCCCGATGACCCGGGAAACACAGGTCCCCATGACGATCATGAGCTCCGGGTCATGCTCGTCCATCGACTTCTTGACGAGATCCGTGAGCTTGGACTGGCACCCGTTCATCACAGCATCCAGCTCGTTGGTGTCGACGATACGCACGCGGCGAAGGTAGTCGAAGCTGGGGCGCATCCCCGCCTGGGGCAGATACACCGTCTCGGTTACGCCCGTAAGATACGAGGCAAAGCCGGCGCACTCCCGATCGGCGTGCAGCACGGGCACGACACGTCCCTTGCTGGCGAACATCGCTGTCATCACGATCGTTCCGCAGCTGATTCCGTCGTACAGGAACGGATTCGCGTTGTCGCCGAGAGGCGCCTTGGGATCTACCGCCTGGCCGTCGTCCGCCGAGAGCTGCATGTCGGGGTGTGTCGACAGGGCCAACAGGTATCCCACGTAGCGGGCGACCCTCGCGGCGTCGTTGGAGGTCACCGCACCTGCAGGAGCTTCGAGGCGCAGCGGACCGTAGACTCCGAGTTCCAGCCCTTCGACCGCGGCTTCCCGGCGCTGCACCTGGAGCACGAGCGCGGGCCCGACTCCCTGGAAGACGAGCTGGGCTCGGCCGCCTTCGAACGAAACCCGCTGAAGCTTGTAGAGCCCGCAACGCGTGGCGCCGGGCCGCAGCAGGTCGCCGCAGAGCATCTCGATCGCAGACGGCCCAAAACGCAGCGCCTGCAGCTCCCGGTTGCGGCGCTCCAGCAACCCGGGGCGTCTGCGCTGCAACAGGGGATCGAGGCGGGAGAGCACCTGGCGTACGGCCAGATTCCTGGCACGGGGGTCGAGCCCGTCCCCTCCGGCGACTCCCACCGAGCCGTCCCGGAATGCGGGCTGGCCCTCCCGGCGGGCGACGACGCTCCACGCGACGCGAAGAGCCTTGTCCCCGTGGCGTAGGACGAACGTGAGCGTCCCGGTCTCGTCGGCTATCGCATCTTCACACCGGAACGGCCCGGGTGCGCTCACATACTTCGCGAGCCACGGGAAGAACTCGTCCGGTTGGTTGACATTCACCATCGTCGAATATGCTACCCGGCGGTCAGGTTCGTGTCACGGGCTGCGTGCGTCGACCACGAACTGTTCGAAGCCGTCGTCATCCAGTGGTGTAGGGCGCGGCAGCGACTGCGGATCGGAGGCGACCACCGCCTCGAAGAGCGTGCGATAGTGGCCTGCGACGGCGGCGTCGGGGGCGTGCTCGATGACGGTACGCGAATTGGTTTCAGCCTCCTGGACGAGCGGATCGCGGGGGATGACAGGGAGAAGCGGGACTCCCACGGTTTGAGCGAATTTGCCGAGTACCCGAAGCTCATCCGGCACGCCGCGCAGATTGGCGACCAGCCCACCGATCCGAACCCCCGTGCGCCGATGGTTCTGGACGGCGCGACAGATGTTGTTGGCCGCGTAGAGCGCCATGACCTCGCCCGACAGAACGATATAGACTTCCTTCGCGTGTCCGGCGCGGATAGGGGCCGCGAAGCCGCCGCAGACCACGTCACCCAGCACGTCGTAGACGACGACGTCGTACTCGTCGCCCGGCAACCCGAGCTCGGCCAGGAGCTCGAACATGCGCGTAATGCCGCGGCCGGCACAACCGACACCAGGCTCCGGACCGCCGGTCTCGATGCACGTCAGTCTCGGCAGCCGGCTGGGCATGAGGATGTCCTGCCGCGTGACGGCTTCATCTCCCTTGGCGATGAGTGTACTGAGCACCGTACGCACGGTCTTGCGGTCGACGACCTTGTAGGACGAGTCATGCTTGGGGTCGCAGCCCACCAACAGGACGCGGTTGCCGCGCTCGGCGAACAGCACCGCGAGAGTGGAAGCTACGGTGGACTTGCCGATTCCACCCTTTCCGTACACTGCCAACGTCCGCATGTCCTCTTCGCCAGCTCCTCACGCGATGTCGAAACGCTACCCGTGCTCGCTCGCGCCACGAGAACCCGTGAGTATAGCGGCCGGCGGGTTCGTCGCAACCTCCGGCGGAGCGCCGTGCGCCGGAAAGCGGCCTTCAGGGCAGGCCGGAGCGGATCGGCCGGCCGCACGCCGTCGCCCCACGCCCTCGGCTCGCGCAGGTGCTCTCCCGGGCCTTCGCCCCCCGTAGCCCCCGCGCCTCCCGGCGGAAGCGAGGCCACGTACGACGCCGATTCTGGTGTATCATGCCCGGGAATGACACTTTCGACACGTGACGCGAGCTGCCGACGGTCCGCCGTCTTTTCGTTCGGTCATTCCGGGAGCATGTGGCTGGCCGCGGTGCTGCACCGTCCCGAGCTGGGGATGGTCACGTACCATGAGCCGTCGCACCCGATTGCGCGCCCGCTCATCGAGGGCGAGCCGTGGTTGTGCGAGGCGAGCGCCAACACGCCCGCGCAGCAGCTCAGCTGCTCGGTCCGCAGTACGCGTGGATTCTCGAAGATGACGACGACCTCGCCGCCACACAGCCGCAGGGGAGCCGCACCGTGTCGGCCGGAAAGGCTGCCGGGCTGCGGCCTATGGCAGTATTCGTCGCTCATGCCCAAGCCACCTCCGGAGCGCATCGAGAGGCTTCAGACGCTCCTGCCCGGTGTGGAAGTCGTCCGGATGTACCCTTCATGGATACCGCAGCCCGAACTCGATGCGTTGCTGCACGCGGAACCGCTCGGCGTACAGCGCTGCGTGATCAAGCCGCAGGACCAGCGCTCACCGTCCGCCGCGCCGTCCGCGCCCGCCCTGGTCTTTGGTCCCTTGCGCAGGGGGACCACCTGCGCCGGTTGGCTGCTCCGGGGGCTGCGGCCGGAGCGCGATGGGCTCCATATGAGCCTCACCGGCGCCAGCGAGACGACCCTGGAGCTGGTGCTGCAGGCCGACCAGGGGGGCCACCACAGGCCGTTCCCGGTCGCCGAGGGAGGGATCTACTATCGCCAAACGCCCTTCGAATTCGGCGCATTCGAGCCTTTGTGCCGCATGCTGGCGGATCTCGTTCGCCGGGCCCTGGGCAGGCACACGCTGCAACAGGCACTCGATGCCTGGAGCGGGCAGACTGGAGAGCGGGCCAGGTGAACGCGGCGGGACGGCCGCGAAAGACACCACGTGCGTGATATTCCTAGGCGAGCGGTCGCTCCGGCGCCGTCTGCTTGCCGCACGCGCGGCGGAGCGCGGCGTACAATCGGGCCAACCGCTCTTGTGAGGCGAACGCTGCGTTGAAAGCGTCGATTCGCTCGGTGATCCAGGCGGGCGGCAGTCCGGGGGTGACGCTCGTCTCTGATTGGTAGTCCCAGCGCTTCGGCGGCTCCCGAATCAGGCCATGCGCGGCGGCCATGCGTGCCAGCTCGGACCCGGGCAGGGGCTGGTACCGGAATGAGTAGGCCGCGTCCGGAGCGATTGCCTCGTTCAGCCGGAACGTGCTCTCCACCCCGTCGCGGGTCTCGAACGGCATCGCGAACATGTTGAAGGTGATAACGAGGATCCCGTGCTCGCGAAGCAGGCGCACCGCGCGAAGGATGCCCTCATTGGAGCCGCGCCGGCCCAGATAGCGTGTACGGTATTGCTCGTCGCCGCTCTCCACGCCGATGAAGACCAGCTTCAATCCGGCCTCGGCCAGCGCACCGACCACGCCGGCATCGAGGGCTTCGGCTCGCCCGAAGATCACGAAGGGCAAGTTCACCCGCTCCCGGTACAGGCGGCTGAATTGCCGGACCGCTTGCTTGTCGCGGACGAAGACCTCGTCGAAGAACTCGAGCAGGTCGGGCCGGAAGCGCTCGACCACGCGCTGGATGTGGGATACGGCAGACTCGGGAGGATAGCCGCGCACGTATGACTTCATCCCGCCGAAACGGTCTGCGACGCCGGCATTGCAGCAGTAGGAGCAGGAGTAGGGGCAGCCCCGGCCCACGATGAGGGGGAGCGAGAACAGCCCGCTCGACGCCATCAGCCCCAGACGCAAGCCCCGGAGGCCGGCCGGGGAGGCCGATTCGAATAGGCCGTAGTCGAGATAGGGGTAGTCGTCGAGATTGTCCATCCACCAGGGGCCGACCTGGGACGGTGCCGAGCCGCCCGAGCTTCGGAACCGCATGCCTCGCGCAGCCGCGCCGGCGCGGCCATGTTCCGCGTAGCTGCCAACGAGATCAATCATGGGCTGCTCGCCTTCGCCCAGGCAGACCGCGTCGACCGCCGGTTCGGCCAGCACGTCGTCAGGACACAAGATCGCGTGCGTACCCCCCACCACGATCATGCCGCTCCAGCGCTCGCGAAGCGCCCGAATCACCTCGCGGATCCGCGACCACTCCGGAGCGAGGACCGAGAATCCTACGACGGTTGGCGCTCTGGCCATGATTCGGGACGCGACCTGCCCCGGCGTGTCGACTGCCTGGCCGGGAATGTCGCGATACAGCTCGAGGTACGCCCGAATGCCCTCTCGCTCGAGCGCGGCGGCTATCGAAGCCAGCCCGAGGTTGATCTCGTGGTCGAACGCGCAAAAGCTCAATACGACGCTTCGGGTCATCTCGCTCTGCGAATCAGGGTGACGCGCGCCACGTCCGGCGTTCTCCCGGCCGGCTGGAAGGCGGCGGACCCGCGCTGGTATCGATTCGTTGTGCCGCCGTGCCCGCCCATGTTTCCACCGTAGGCATGGTAGCGCGCCGCCCAGATCTCGTCCACCGCGACGCTGCTGCGCCAGGGGTTCCGCAAGGCGCCGGGCGCAGCCCCCGGCGCCGGCCCCGCGGCGAATTTCGCGGGCTGCGGGGTGATCGCGGCCCAGCACCGTGGGGGGAGCGCGCTGCGACGAGTTGTTCGAGCCTG
>JAJZQG010000042.1 GCA_021847645.1 Myxococcales bacterium | reverse complement strand
CGCCAGCCCATCCGTGCTCGGCTAGGTGAATTGCGGGCAAATCCGCCGCCGCCGACCGCCGTGCGGCCACCAAGGCCCGGCAGACTCGGAGAGCCGGACTCGCCCGCGGGACAATGGAGCGAACCTGGGCCCCGGCCCGTGTTTCTTGCGTTCGCCCGCCGAGCATCGTAACCCGCTTGTATGCCAGTGCGTTTCGGCGTCCCGCTCGCTCCTTGGACAACCATCCGGCTCGGCGGCCCTGCGGCCATGTTCGCCGAGGCCACGACCGAAAAGGAGCTCCTCGACCTGCTGGCCATGGCCGGGGCCCGCGACGTTCCGGTGTTCGTTCTCGGAGGCGGCAGCAATGTCGTGGTCGCCGACCAGGGCTTCCCAGGTCTGGTCATTCACATGGCCATGACAGGCATCCGCGTGCAGGACGACGGCGCCCGGGTCCAACTCCACGCTGCGGCCGGCGAGCAGCTCGACGCGATCGTCGCGCGTGCCGTCGCCGAACACTGGGCAGGCCTTGAGTGTCTATCCGGGATCCCCGGTCTGGTCGGCGCCACGCCGATCCAGAACGTGGGGGCCTACGGTCAGGAGGTTTCCGAGACGGTCGTCGCGGTCCGCGCCTATGACCGGCAATCCGGGCAGTTCGTCCTATTGTCCCGCGACGACTGCCGCTTCGCATACCGGTCGAGCGTTTTCCGCGGCGCCTCCAGGTTCGTGGTCACGGCCGTGCAGTTGTCCCTCGACCGGTCGGACGCGAGCCGTCCGGTGCGCTACGCGGAGTTGGCGCGGGCCTTGGGCGTGCGGACCGGGGCCACGGCGCCGTTGGCGCTGGTTCGCGACACCGTGCTGGGCCTTCGGCGAAGCAAGGGCATGGTGTGCGATCCCGCTGACCCGGAGTCGTTCAGCGCCGGCTCGTTCTTCGTGAATCCCGTGCTGACCGAAGCGCAGCGTGACGCGCTCGAAGGGCGTTTGCGCAGCCAGGGGCAGCTCGCCGCCGACGACGCGATGCCCGGGTTCGCCGCGGGGGATGGCGCCTGGAAGGTGCCCGCGGCCTGGCTCATCGAGCACGCAGGTTTTTCCAAGGGGACCTCGCGCGGCGGGGTAGGGGTCTCGAAGCGACACGCGCTGGCGCTGGTCAACCGGGGTGGGACCACGGACGCTTTGCTCGCGTTTGAGGCCGAAATCCGCGCCGCGGTCCGCGAGCGCTTCGGAGTCGAGCTGCAGCGAGAGCCTGTGGTGGTGGGAGGCTGACCTCAGACGGCGAGCTTCGAGAGGATACGGGCCACGGACACGAACTGCTGGCCTTCCTCGCGCAGGACATGCCCGTAGAATGCGCAGCCGAGGCAGTCGCCGATTTTTGCGGCGAATGTGCCTTCGATCTCACCCGAACACATCGTGCTGGCCACGATCCAGCAGACACGTCCGCCGTTCTTGCCACCGTTGATGCAGTCGGCCGAGGAAGCGCGCGCTGCCGGGCACACGCCGAACTCCGGTACCCTGTCGCCCCCCGGCTGACGTCCGCACTTCTTGAACTGCCAGCAATTGAGTTTCTTCGTCTTGGCCTGCGCAGCGCCGCTCGACATGCCCCAAGACCTACCATGCGTGCCGCCTGCTGCTACGTGAAACGGCAATAGCCGTGACAGATTTCCCGCGTTCTTTGCGAGGCGCACGTTGCCGCGGTCCCTTTCGGACTTTGCCTGGTTGGCGGGGATCGGCATCGACTGTGCTTTGGGTCGCGCAAGGGACTGCTCGTCGAGAGCGGGGCAGTGGTGCTTGGCGGGCGCGTGTTCGGGGCGTCGCCTGCGCGAGCCCAGCCTACGGGAGGCGCCGCCCCCCGCGCGCGAGCGGGGGACGCCGCGTCACTTGATGCGGCAACGTTTGGCGCACATCCAAGACGTCGCTGACATGTCATGATGCAACAACGTGATGTGTCCTGTGCCGCGGAGGCGTCTTCTATCCCGAGCGTTCGGCCCCGGCGTGTCCCGCCGCTAACGCGCCGCGCCGCTGAGCTGGTAGGTCGAAGCGCTCGCGTAGCCGCGCACCATCACGTGCACCGGCGCGGGCGTCGTCAGGTCCACGACGCACGTCTCGTTCGACCCCGATCGATACGGACGACAGTCGTACAGCTCCGCGGTCGGAGCGGTGCCGACTCGCACGTAGAGGTCAGCGTCGCCCGTGCCGGTCATCTCGAAGGCGTACGACCCCGCTGGCAACGACGGTGTCTCGTAGCGCTGCTCCTGGTTCTTCGCCACGCTGCCCGACTCGTTCATGCCTCCCCAGGCGTCCGACGGCGCAGGGGGCTCGCCGCCCGAATACCCGGGCACGTACACGTTGTCCTGCTCCCCGGTCACCAGCACGATCTGGTGCGAGTCCACGTCCTTGAACATCCGCTCGTAGGTCTTCGGCGTCTCGTACCCCAGCAGACCGTTGACCAGCGCCATCGTCGCCTCCGAGTCCGACGCGAAGTACGCGGGCATCGCGTTGGTCACGATCTCCATGTACTTCGTGCCCGCCGGGTCGTCGGGATTGACGGCTGCCCGGGTGTCGGCCAGCGAGCCGTCGACGTAGGCGAACGTGTCGCACCCATTCATGAAGACAATCACGTACTGTCCGGGGACCCAGCTGCCCTTCTTCGCCAGTGCTCGGACGTTCTGCCCCAAACCCGCGTGCCCGTTGTACACAATCAGGTCCGCACGCGTCGAAAGCCCTTCGTATCGGTTGTAGAACGTCGTCGTCGCTCCCGCCACGTTGTCCACCAGCAACGCGTTGACCTGCACCGTCCTGCCGTCCGCCAGCGTTGCCCTGAACTCGATGTCCGGCGCCTGCACCCCCGGCGCGCTCGGTATGCTCTGCGGCGTCGTCTGCAGCTCGTAGCCCCCGAGCCTCGTGCGGATCGCCCCGGCAAACTCGTTGTACGCCGCGATCCCCGCATCGCTCGCCGTCGTCGCCCCGTCTTCGTACTTGCCGAATACCGCGACGACCTTGAACGACTTGTCCTCCCAGACCTTGTGGTACTCGGGATACTTGCCCGTCGTGTTCACCGCACTGACCGTCACTTGCACCGGCAACTTCACCACGTCCGCGTCGGCCAGCACGCAACCGCTCTTGGCTGGGCGGTAGTAGTACCACATGCTGCCCGAGTCCACGTCGTGCGCCCCCCATTCCACGCACGTCGTCTTGTACTTGTCCGTGAACGCTTGCTGCCCCGCGTAGCTCACGTCCCGCGGCAGCGTCAGCGTGTAGCTCGTCGGCAGGTTCGTCTTGCTTCCCCACGCCACCGGCATCTTCGCGTGATAGCTCACCACCGTCTTGCCATCCGCGCCCGACGACGTCTGCACGTTCGTCAACTGCAGCCTGTCCAGCCGGCCCACCGACGTGTTCTCGTTCAAGTGCCCGATCGTGTACAGCAACTGGTCCTGGACCACCCGACGCGTGTCCCACGCCGAGTTCGTCACGAGCTCGCCGTCGAACTCGAAATCCAGGACGGTCGCCAGCGCGCTTGCGTCTTCCTTGCCGCCCTCTCCCTTCACGTAGTCGTCCGGTGTCAGTTGGTCGGCCGGCTTCGGCATGTCGGTGGCGCCCGAGGAACAAGCCGCCATCGCGACCGGAAGCAGAGCCAGGACAGCGGACCGTGTGAGCTTGCGCATGGGAACCTCCTCAAAGACTGTCGACCGGAAACTGAAGACGATCCGCCTTCGGTGCCCAGTTGGCGCCAGGGCAGACTGTGCGGCACGCTACACGTGTGGGATATGGTCGTCAATAGGGGTCCAGGTGGGCCGTGAAAGGTCTCCCCAATGCCCCGCGTGGCTCGTGCCCCCGCTTGATTCGCCGTCCCGCATCAGCTACGAACCGCGCGGAAATTAGCGCAAATACTTGCAGCGTCCACCCTTTCGCCGCCCATGAGCGACCGCCCGTCCCCTCGTCCTGCCGCACCCCGCGACGGCCCAACCCTCCCCGCGGGTACCGTCTTCGCCGGCACCTATGAGGTCGTCCGCCTGATCGCGGTCGGCGGCATGGGCCAGGTCTACGAAGCCCGCAATCGATGGACCCAGCGACACGTTGCCCTCAAGGTCCTTCCTACCGGTATCGCAGGCGACGACGCTTCGAGGCGACGGTTCGCGCGCGAAGCGAGGTTGTCCGCGCGCCTGGTTCACAGGCATGTTGTGCGCATCCTCGACATGGGCACGGACGCGGCGGGCTCGCTGTTCATGGTGCATGAGCTGGTGCAGGGCGAGACCCTCGAAGCCTGCCAGCGACGTCAAGGCCGACTGGAGCTTCGTACGGCGTTGCGCATCTTCGTGCCCATCATGGACGCCCTGGCCCTGGCCCACGATCACGGTATCGTGCACCGTGACGTCAAACCTGCGAACATCCTTCTCGCGCAAAAGGCCGACGATTACATCGTGCCGCTGCTCACGGACTTCGGCCTCGCCATCAGCGTCAAGGACGGTTCCGACAGCCGCATTACCCTGGCGGGTACGCTCGTGGGCACACCCAAGTACATGTCCCCCGAGCTGGTGCAGGCCCGTCCCGACGTCGACGCCCGCACCGACGTCTGGTCCGTGGCCGTCTCCCTCTACGAGGTGGTCACGGGGCAGCTGCCCTTCCGAGGACGCTCTGCGCTCGAGCTGATGCTCGACATCCTGCGCCAGCCGGTGGAGCCGCCCTCATCGCTGTTGCCCAGGCTGCCGGCCGAATTCGACGCGGCGATTCTCCGCGCTCTGTCCCGCAAGCCGGCGGATCGCTTCGCCACGATGCGCGAGTTCCGACAGGTGCTCAAGGCGATTGACACCTCCCGCAGCGAGCCTCCCGTCGCCAACCTTCGCGCGCAGGACGAAGCACGGAGGCTCGATCGGGCTCTTGCCGCCGCGCCCGCCCTGCAGGGAGACTCGATCCGGGACACCATTGGCAGCAGTGCGGCCGTCCTCCCCGCTCTGCACGCCATGGCCAAGAAGCGGCCCCTGCGCATCGGCGTCGTGCAGGTCCGCAGCGTGCCGCCCGGCGCGGCCATCGACGACGCATTCACCATGGCCCTCGGATTCCGGTGCGACGTGCTCCGCTACTTCACCCACGCAGAGTTGGTTGACGCGATCGTCGACGGTGACGTCGAGTTCGCCTGTCTTCCACCGGTGGCCTTCGCGCGCGCCAGGCAGACGGGTGCGGCGCGCCTGCTGATGGTCATCGAGCGCGACGGCTCAGCGATGTACTCGTCCGCGCTGCTCGCGCGCGCCTCCGCGGTTTCGCGGCTGGCGGACATTCGCGGTCGTCGGGCAGCGTGGGTCGATCCGTGGTCTGCAGCCGGCTACATGGTGCCTCGGTGGATGCTGCGCGCTGCCGGGTTCTCGCCCGACGCCGACCTCGGCTCCCAGGGCTTTCTCGGCTCGTACGAGGCAGTCCGCGAGGCCTTGCGCGCCGGCACGGCCGATGTGGGCGCCTCCTACTGCACCGTTGCTGCCGCCGGCTCGTTCCTCCACAAGCCATGGAGCGACGAAGACGGCTTGCGCGTGCTGGCAGTCAGCGAGCCGTTTCCCGGGGACACGATTTGCGCGAGAGGAGATCTGTCGCAGGAGCTCGAGAAGTTCGTCGTCTCGGCGTTGGGCAACCCTTCGAAGGCCGCACCCGTGCTCCAGGCGTTCGGCGCAACGCGCTTGTTGCCCGGCGACCCGAGCGCCTACCGGATGTTGGAGAAAGCGATGGCAGCCGACGCCCCGGGATCCATTCAGCCCGATAGTCACTCCGGCGAACGGTAGCGACAGCAAGCGTTCACGCCGGCTCGGTGCGCGCGCCAGGACCTCCCTCGGAACGCCCGCAGCCCTGACGGCGTCGTCGTCGCCCGAGCGCTGGACCAGCAGACCATGGTCCGCGCAGCGTCGCGTGGTGAAAGCGGCGAATCCCCCGTTCCTCGCACGCGCGGCGCGTCGCCGTCGTCGCTGCGAGGATGGCTCCGCGCGAGATGCCGCAGCAGGCCTGCTCCCTGACGGCCCCCGTGTTGCGGTCGGCGGGCGCCTCGTCGATCGACTCGTGCTTCGACAGGATGCCGTCGGTGGCTGGTTCACCGACAAACGCTCGCGCCGCGCAGTCCGAGCCGCCGTGGCCCAGCGCGATCGTTCGCGTGTCGGTTGTCCGTCGCGGGCGATTCGGTCGCGTCGTTCCCCTCCGCCCGGCCCAGCGAGCCCTCCGGTCAATCTGCAACGGATGCATTGACCAGGGACGCCGTGGGCGCATGTATCATCCGGGGCCGGGAGGCGTCGAGCCGGCCGATCGATGCCTGCGGTACCTGGAGGGAACATGACGACGATTGCTGCAGCCAACGACACCGACCAACGTGGTCTGACGACAGCCGAGGCGCAAGCGCGGCTCAAGCAGTTCGGTCCCAACGCGGTCGAGGAGGAGAAGCCCCATCCGCTGCGGCAGTTCATCCGGCGGTTCTGGGCGCCCGTTCCGTGGCTGCTCGAAGCCACCATCATCATCCAGCTTTTCCTGGGCGAGCGGCTGGAGGCGGCGGTGATCGCCGGGCTGCTCGTGTTGAATGCGACCGCGAGCCTGCTCCAGGAAGGGCGAGCCCAGAAGGCGCTGGCGCTGCTGCGCCAGCAGCTGCACGTGACGGCCCGGGCGCGTCGCGATGGCGAGTGGGTCGCTCTGCCCGCCGAGGAACTGGTGCCTGGCGATGTCATCCACCTTCGGCAGGGCACGATCGCCCCGGCGGACGTGCGCGTCGACGACGGCTCGCTCCTGGCGGACCAGTCTGCGCTGACGGGCGAATCCGCGGCCGTGGCGGTGGATCCCGGCCAGACCGCCTACGCGGGTTCGATGGTGCGCGGGGGCGAGGCCACCGGCGAAGTCGTTGCCACCGGTGCGCGCACTTTCTTCGGCAAGACCGCCGAGCTCGTCCGCACTGCTGGTTCGGCCAACCGTCAGGAGCACGAGATTGTCGGGGTCGTGCGGGACCTGTTCGTGGTCAACGCGGGCATGATGGTGATCGTGGCCGGCTACGCGCACTACACGGGAATGTCGCTCGGCACGATCCTGCCGCTGCTGCTGTCCATTCTGCTCGCGTCGATTCCCGTCGCGCTGCCGGCGACCTTCACGTTCGCGGCGGCGCTGGGATCGCTCGAGCTGTCCCGGCTCGGCGTGCTGATCACGCGGCTCAGCGCCCTGCACGACCTGGCGTCGATGTCGGTGCTCTGCAGCGACAAGACCGGAACTCTGACGCGCAACGAGGCGACGGTGAAAGATGTCTGGTTCGCGCCCGGCTTCTCGGAGAAAGACGTCGTGCGGGCAGGGGCGCTGGCCAGCGACTCGTCCGGGCAGGATTCGGTGGACGGCGCCATCGTCAAGGCTGCGGTCGGCCTGGGCTGGCACGAGGGCGAAGGCGAGAGGCTTGGCTTCAAGCCGTTCGATCCGGCCACGAAACGGGCGGAGGCGGTGTACCGCGAGGCACAAGGGAAGCGTCGCTATGTGAAGGGCGCACCGGCCGTGGTGGCGAAGCTGGGGGGCGCGGCGGAGTCGGTGTGGCAGCCACAGGCCGAGGCCATGGCTGCGCGCGGGCAGCGGGTGCTCGCAGTGGCAGTCGGTGACGAGCAGTCGGTGCAGTTCGCCGGACTGCTGGGTTTGGAAGACGCGGTGCGCGACGATTCCAAGGCTGTGGTGAAAGAGATCGGAGACGCGGGCGTGCGCGTGGTGATGGTGACGGGCGACAACGCGCTCACCGCGCGCAACGTGGCCGAGCAGGTCGCGATTGTCGGCGACGTGTGCCCGGCCGAGAAGCTCCATGGCGACGTCGGCAACGAAGCCCTTCAATGCGGCGTGTTTGCCGGCGTGTTTCCGGCCGACAAGATCAAGCTGGTGCGAGCGTTCCAGCGGCGCGGCGCTGTGGTCGGCATGAGCGGCGACGGCGTCAACGACGCCCCTGCATTGCGTCAGGCAGAGGCGGGATTGGCGGTGGCGAACGCAACGGACGTGGCGAAGGCCGCGGCAGCCATGGTGCTGACCACGCCGGGGCTGGGCGGCGTGGTGCCGGCGATCCGGACGAGCCGGCGCGTCTTCCAGCGGGTCATCACCTATACGCTCGCCATGTTGGTGAAGAAGATTGAGATGATGGCGTTGCTGGTCATCGGTTTCCTGGTGACGCGGCACTCACCGCTGACTCCGCTGCTGATGGTGTTGATTCTGTTTCTCAACGACTTTCTCACGATGTCCATCTCGACGGACCAGATGACGTTCTCGCGCCGTCCGAACCGTTGGAACACGCGCGGCATTCTGGCGGTATCGGTGGTGCTGGCCGCGTGCAAGCTCGCCTTCTCGCTGGGCGTCTTCCTGTACGGATACTACGCACTTCGCCTCGATCCGCGGGTCCTGCAGACGTTGACCTTTGCCGCGCTGATCCTCAGCTCGCAGGCGGGCGTCTACCTGCTGCGCGAACGCGGACACTTCTGGAACACCCGGCCCGGAGGCTACGTGCTCGCCAGCTCGGTGGCGGGCCTGAGCGTCACCGCAGTGCTCGTGCTCGTCGGAGTCCTGATGCCTGCGATCCCGCCATCGATCTTGCTGGCGGTCGCAGGCGTGGGCGCGGTGTACTTCGTCGGTCTGGATTGGGTGAAGGTCCAGCTGTTCGCGCGGCTGGAGCTGCGGTGAGGGGGCCGCTCCGAAGCTGGATGTGCGCGACGAGCCTGTGCTGACGCCGGTTGCGCCCAAGAGATTCGCGCGTGTTCCACTCCGCGTTCGTCCCGCAAGGCCACGCGGCGTTCTTTGAGCCATCCTGGGGAATTGAACCCCAGACCTGCGGTTTACGAAACCGCTGCTCTACCGCTGAGCTAGGATGGCGAAGAGAGTCGGCCTTCTTTCACATCGCGGCCGCTGTGTCAACCTCGATCGGATTCCTCGCGCCAACGCCTACACCGCGTAGTACATCGCGAACTCGTGCGGGTGCGGACGCGACTGGATCTCCTGCGCATCTTTGCTCTTGCGCGCGATCCACACGTCGATCAAGTCACGCGGGAACACGTCGCCCTGCAAGAGATACTCGTGGTCCGCCGTCAGCTCGCGCAGCGCGCTCGACAGCGAGTCGGGTAGCGGCTTGATGTTCGCGCGCTGCTCGTCCGACCATCGGAAGATGTTCTCGTCGATCGGCCCGAACCCCAGCGCCGCCGGATCCAGATCGCGCACGATGCCGTCGATGCCCGCCATCAGCATGGCTGCCATCGCCAGGTAGCCGTTGCACGTGGCGTCCGGCGGGCGGAACTCCACGCGCTTCTCCTCCGGATCGATGGCGTACTTGGGCACGCGGATCGCCGCCGAGCGGTTGCCCAGCGAGTAGAACAGGTTGACGGGCGCCTCGAAGCCGGGAACCAAGCGCTTGTAGCTGTTGGTCGACGGGTTGGTCAGGGCCAGCAGCGAGCGGCCGTGGGAAAGCAGCCCCGCGGTGTAGGCTCGCGCGAGCTTCGAAAGCCCCGCGTAGCCATCCTTGTCGAAGAACACGCAGTCCTGGTTCTTGAAGAAGTGCTGGTGGAAGTGCAGGCCGCTGCCCGCTTCGCCGTACAACGGCTTGGGCATGAACGTAGCCGTCTTGCCCCGCCGATCCGCCACGCGCTTGACCACGTACTTGATGAGCATGATCGCGTCGCCCATCGTGAGCATCGGCCCCATCATCGGCTCGATCTCGCACTGCCCCGGACCGCCCACCTCGTGGTGGTGGTAACGAACCGGTACGCCAATCTGCTCGAGGATCTGCACCGCCTCGGCACGGATGTCCGCCAGACGATCCTGAGGCGGGCTGCAATGGTATCCGCCTCCCGGACGAATCGTGTAGCCCAGCCGCTTCCGATCCTCCGCACCCGTGTGCCAGACGGCCTCCTCGGAGTCCACCCGGTACTGCGCGAAGTTCGTCTCGCTGCCGTGGTCCACCCGGTCGAATACGTAGAACTCCAGCTCGGGCCCCCAGACGCTGTGCGTGCCCAGGCCCGCCTTCTGCAAGTACTGCTCGGCGCGCATGCACACGCCGCGCGGATCGCGGTGCGCCGGCGCCCCCGTGTCGGCTTCCACGATGCTGCAGATGACCGAGATCGTCGGCAACTCGTAGAACGGATCCTCGAACGCCGTCGTCGGATCGGGCTTGAGCGCCATGTCGCCCGCTTCGAGCTTCGCGTAGCCGGGCACCGATGAGCCGTCGAACGCCTCGCCGCGCTTCAGCAACTTCTCGTCGATGCGCGAGGCCGGAAGCTGCAGGTGGTGCCACCCACCGAACAGGTTGGTGAACTGCAGATCGACCATCTTGATACGAGGGTCGCGGATGTGACGCAGCAGGTCATCGGCGTCTCGGAACATGGATCAACCCTTCTCGCGCGCAGCCCGCGCGGGGACGATCCGACCACCGGGTGTCGGGGCGATCTCCTTGCCAATCTCTTCGCCGCGAATCAAGCGCCGCGTCGCGGGCCGGGCACTCGTGCTGTGCGACGCAGGGTTCTCGATGGCGCTCAGCGAGAAGGGAAAGTCCGTACCGGCACGCCGCCGCGGCTCGCGATCATTGCCCCGAGGGCCGCGAGTCCATCGGCGTCGACGGCACGGAGCACGCTGGCGCTGCGAGGGTCGGACGGCACGCGGCTGAGCGTCACCACGTGCACTTCGCGAATCTGCGCACCCTGGGCCCGCGCCGCGGCGATCGCCTCCGCAACGTCCAACGCGAGGTCGGCCGGAGTCGGCAGCGACGGCCCCTGCAGCAGCATCGTCTGCACGCCGATCGGCGCAGCCTGCGCCAGGCGCCAGATTCCCGCCAGATGCGACGCCGCGTCGAACCGGCGCCCGTTGATCGCCTCGAACGCCTCGGGACGGGTCGCATCGAGCTTGACCCAAAGCTCACCGCCCGCTGCGGTCCACGCGACGAGCGCGTCGAACACGGAGGGGTTCGCCAGGTGCCGCGCGTTGGTGTAGATGCGCCGCGGCAGGCGGAATCCCGCTTCGTCGCAGGCTTGGCGAACCGCGTCGAACGCAGCAGGCGCGTTGGGCACGCTCGTCGGCTCGCCGGAGCCAGCCAGCACCACGTCGCGCAGCTCGCCCGCAGCATCCGCCCGAAGCTTGCGCAGCAGCTCGTCGCGTAGCCGCTCGGTGTCGACCGTCAGGTCCGGGTTGCTCACGGGAGGATGGCTCGCCTGGCAGTAAACGCACGAGAACGAGCAGTGCCCTTGCGGCGTCAGGTCCACGCCGAGGGACAGCCCGCCGGAGCGACGGGATCTTGCGACGTAGACGTACCGGAAGGGCAGGGGGCTATCGACGGGCCGCTCGGCGCCGTCGCCAGGGTCGCGGAGGTGATGAGCGAGGTCGGACATGAGTCAGCCATGGTTCCTGGGGACGCTCTCGTCCATACACGATCCGAGTTGCAGCGGCTCGTCGAGTCGACCATCCTTCGCAGTTGCGTGAGCATTTCGAAGCCCAGTTTCCCCAATTTGCGTTGTGCCGACCCGGACGGTGTGCTGCCGGCCACCGAAGAGGAACAGGTCGTGCTCGTGGTGGAGGTCGGGTTGGTCGCCGCCCTGCTCGATCGGAAGATCTCGCGGGACAAGACCGAGGCCCTGGCGACCTCGATCCGCCTGCTGCCGGGCATGCGCCGAATTACCGACGAGCAGGTGAACCTGCTGCTGGCGAGGGCCGGACAACGTACGAGCCGGAGCGATGCCTGGATGTGCGAGGTTGCCCACCGGCTGACGCATCCGGGGCTGCGCCGGGTGGCGTTTCGCATGGCCGCCATGTTCTGCGCGTGGGACGGCATCATCGACGACGAGGAGCAGGGGTATCTCGACTTCCTGGCGAGGGCTTTTGGGCTCGATGCGCAGGAGGCGAGCAAGCTGTTCTCGGAGGCGACGGGCCACGCGGATGCGTTCGTCTCGATGCTGCCGCCGCCGCCCGACAGCGACGCGAGCTAGAGGGTAATCGTGGGGGGCGTCAGGCCGGGTCGGCCTTGGCGCGCTTGGAGCCGAGGTACAGGAAGGCGATCAGTCCTGCATAGGCGACCAGGCTCAGGATCTGCCCGAGCGTGTCGTTCTTCTCGCCCACGGCCAGATCGATGTAGCCGTTGAGCCCAAGCAGCACGAGCACCGCGCCGATGACCCCGACGATGGCGCCGCCTGCGATGAATCCGCTGGCCATCAGCGTGCCGCGCCGAACGCGCTCCTCGGATACGTCCTTGTGCGCACTGCTCTTCTCGACGAAGTGGGAGATGAGCCCGCCGATGAACAGGGGCGTGTTGATCTCGAGCGGCAGGTACATTCCGATGGCGAATGCTAGCGGCGGGATCTTCATCATCTCGAGCAGCACGGCCAGCACCAGGCCGACGCCGTACAGCAGCCATGTCACCGGCGCCTTGTCGAAGATGCCGCCCAGAATCGTGGCGAACAGGTTGGCTTGCGGAGCGGGGACGACCTGGGTGTTCATGAACCCTGAGATGAACTGGCCTGTCGTCGGGTCGGTCCTTCCGTACGCGCGATGGATCAACAGCACGGTCAGGGCCACACCGACCGCGGCAAAGAGCGTCCCGACGATCTTGGAGATCTGCTGGTAGCGAGGCGTAGCGCCGAGCCAGTAGCCGACCTTGAGGTCGGTGACGAACCCTCCGCTCATCGACAGCGCGGAGCACACGACGGCGCCCATCACGATCGCGGCGAACTTGCCGAACTGGCCCTCGAGCCCGACCGACACGAGCGCGGTGGAGCCGAGGATCAAGGTCACGAGCGTCATGCCGGAGATCGGGTTGTTGCCGGTCATGGCCGTGGCGAGCGCGGCAACCGTGGTGAACAGGAACGAGAAGACCACCGCGATGACCAGGCCGGTGAGCGTGATCTGAGGGGCCTTGGAGGCCGAGGACGGGTCCTGGCGCAGCAGCACGAAGAAGAAGATGGTGATGGCGACCAGCACCGCGAGGATGCCTCCCACGACGGTGCTCATCTTCAGGTCGCGGTCGGTGCGAACGACGTTCTGCGCGTGGGACTTGGGGTTGAACAGTTGCTTGAAGCCGAGCGAGAAGGCGCTGGTGATGGTGGGCAGACTCTTGAGGATGCCGATGATGCCGGCTCCGGCCATGGCTCCTACGCCGACGCGCTGCGCATAGAGCTTGAAGACCTGGCCACCGCTCATCTCGGGGATGAACGAGGGGAAGCCGGGGAGCGGGGCCGGCGGGATGGAGAGTGCGGGGACGTACTTCCCGAAGTGATAGATGAGCGGGACCATCACGAGCGCCGAGAACAGGCCGCCGGCGCAGATGATCGCCGAGTAGCGGAGGCCCGTGATGAAGCCCAGGCCCAGGATCAGGCTCACGCCGTCAATCTTGATGCTCGCGCGCGTGGTTCTGGCCAGGTGCTTCATGAACGGCAGGAACTGAAAGTCCACCACCTCGGACCATGCGCGCACGGAGGTGGTCAGGAAGTCGAACAGGCCGCCCACAGCTGCGGCGATGACCAGCGTGCGAGCCTGCGCGCCACCCGCCTCGCCGGTGACGAACACCTCGTTGATCGCCGTGGCCTCGGGGAAGGGAAGCTTGCCGTGCTGCTCGACCATGAAGTAGCGGCGCAGCGGAATGAGGAACAGCAGGCCGAGCAGCGAGCCGAGTACCGACACGATGAACATCGTGATCAGCATGTGCACCGTGTCCGGCGCCACCCCCATGATGTACAGCCCGGGGAGCGTGAAGATCGATCCGGCGACCACCAGGCCGGAGGCGGCGCCGATGCTCTGGATAATGACGTTCTCCAGGATGGAATTGCGTCGCTTGCGGAACAGCCCCGACATGCCCACCGACAGAATGCCGATCGGGATGGCGGCTTCGAACACCTGGGCCACCTTCAAGCCCGAGTAGGTCGCAGCCACCGAGAAGATGACGACCATGGTGATGCCGAGCGCGACGGCGCGCGGCGAGAACTCGGGCACCTTCTCGTTCGCGCGAATGAACGGCTCGTACGTCTCTCCAGGTTGCAGCGGGCGGTATGCGGCCGGCGAAAGCGTGCGCGCGCCCGGGGCAGGCGCAGCAGAAGCTTGCTGATCGGTGTCGGCGTCGGGCTTGGCGCTCATCGGTCCTCCTTCGAGGGGTCGGCATCGTCATCGCTCCGCGAAGGGGCCGCGTGCGATGGGCGCCGATACTATGCGGCGCTGCAAGCAAGCACAAGCGAGCCATCGATGCCGGCACTGCCGCGTCACGCGCGGTGCACCGGGCCTGTCGGCGCGCCCACGCGCCTCCGCTCACCCGCCACCGCGTGTTGCGATCACGGTCCGTGCCGTCTCCCGAAGCGCCTCCAGGTCCTTCAGCACGAACCCGTCCGACCGGGTCTCCACCCAGCCGCTCTTCTGCCATCGGCTCATCACGCGAATCGTCGTCTCGAACGTGGTCGAGATCAGGTTCGCCAACTCCTGCCGCGACAGCGCGAGGGGAATGACCACCGTATCGTCCTCGAACTCGTCGCCGAAGCGGTCGGCCAAGTCGAGCAGCAGCGAGGCCAGGCGTGCTTCGACCCCTCCGGCGCTCAGGATCTGGACCTTGGTCTGCAGGGCCTGGACGCGGTCGGCGATAGCGCTGTTCATGCTGATGGTCAGGCCGGGCCACTTGTGCATCTGCTCGAGCACGACCTCGCGCGGGATGCGAATCACGACCGCCGTCGCGGAGCACACAATGGCGCTGGCGGGCATGGCCTTGCCCTGGATGACGGCGATGTCGCCCACGCTCTCGCGCGGGCCGAACAGCCCCATGATGGCTTCGCGGCCGTTGGGCAGCGAGCGCACGACCTTCAACAATCCGCTGTAGATCACCGAGAAGTGCGTGGTCGGCGCGCCGGTCTGCCAGAGCGCATCATCACGAGAAAGGGTGCGGGCGACGGCGTGCGGGACCATCGCTTCGATGGCCTCTTCGGGTGCCTGCGCAAAGGGCCGCGCGCGCTTGAGTGCGTTGGCGATGTCCATGAAGCCGACCGCTCCCACCATGGAACGCGGCGGCGGCGGGGGTCAAGCGGTTCGGCCCGACGATACCCGACGATAACGGCGGTGCGCTACCGCGCGGTTGCGCTCGAGTACGGCACGAGGCCGGGCGACGTGAATGCCGACGGCACCAGCACCGATGAGGTATTGGTGTCGAGGTCATAGCGCACGACGTCCAGCACGCTTCCTGCGTCGACGCTGTCGCTGTCCAGGCCGATGAGCCCGCGCTGGCCGTCCCAGGTCGGGACCTGCGGAACACCCTGCAGCTCGACACCGAGCGAGGGAGTCGCCGGGTCCCAAACATACCAGTGGCGCGTGAAGCTCTCGTCGTCGAGACCCACGAGCGCCTCGTGCGTGCCCATCCACAGCAGCGCGGCGGGACGAGGCAGGGCCTGGGTCTGCCACAGCCACGCCACCGTACCGTCCGACAGATCCACGCTCTGGACACCGCGGCCGGACCGGCCTTGCCCGCCGTCGGCCGCGTCAGCGCACCCCACGCCCATCACGATGATCCGATGCGATGCCTCGTCGAGCACCATCGCGCCTGGGTCCGCCACGTCCAGCTCGATCAGCTTTCCTTGGCCCGCGCCGTTCAGATCCAGCACGGTGTCGGTCGACGTGTCGATGCCGACGATGGCAGCGCGCGCGGCAAGGCAGGGGCTCACGTAGTCAGGGGCGGCGCCGAACGAGTTCTGATCGATCCGCTGCAGCCCGATGTAGGCCCGGCCGGTCGACGGGTCGTAGACACCGGCGAACGCATCGACCAGGCCGTCGGGGTCGGCCACGAACTCGGACAGATCGATCTCCGTGGTGGCGGCCGTGCTCGAGGTCGGATCGATGACCGCCACGGAGTTGAGCCCGTAGCGAATCACGTACGCCTTGTCGTTGGCCGGCATCACCACGGCGTAGGGATTGGCCTTGCCTGCGTCAGCGCCGGCCGCGTTCACGTTGACGTCGCGCACGACCGCGGCCGAGCCGTCGTTGCGCAGCACGCTGACCGTACCTTGCGTGCGGTGCAGGACGAAGGCGTAGGTTCGATCGGCGACGACCATCGAGTCCTGGTCGTCGAACGACGTCGTGGGGAAGGCGGCGGGTGGCGCCTTGCCGAGATCGAGGACACCAAGCTGCGCGGTGGTCGTGAAGTCGGACGCGGTGAACAAGGCGAGGCGCACGCCCGCAGCCGCATCCGGGGCGGCGTCCTGGTCGGTCATGAGGGCGTCCGGTTGCTCGGCAGCGTCGGACGGGCTGGTGTCTGCGCCGGCGTCGGGTTGCGGGGTCGCTGGTCCGGCGGGCTGGGGCGCGTCGGACGAGCAGGCGACGAGGGGCAGCGAGAGCGCGGCGAGCAGGGAAAGCAAAGGGGACGAGAGGCAAGCAGGAAGGGAACGACGGGACATGTGCAGAGCTCCTTGGCGCACCACCACGTGCGCCGGCCGGTGAGCACGAGACACTCTGCGGGGTAGGGGACAGGAAGGGAGCTGCCTCCGCTATCCCCGTGGAGGTCGTGCGAGAGAACTCACGCCGTGCGGCAGGTCTCCTGGCTTCCGGATCGTCCTCGGGCGAGCCCTTCCCAGAGCGTTCTCCAGTGGCTTTGCTCGCCGTCGTCCCCGGTTACAGTGGCGGGGGCCGCGCCGGATTCTCACCGGCTTCCCTCTTGGAACCGCGCTTGGACGGGTTGTCCGCGCGCAACCACAAGACGAGGCGGTCCGTGGGGACCGCGCGGTCGGCCGTAGGCGAGGACGACCGGAACGTCAAGGGGCATGGGGGGGCGGGGAACGGAAAGCCGACGTGATACGGGCGGGGCGCTGCGAACAGGCGTCCAGAGGTCAGGTCCGCACAACGTTCGAACAATCGCCCGTCGTGTCTAACCTCCGATTCCTCCAGTGTCGCGCAGAGACTGGCGAGGTCCGCTGCCGGAAGCGTTTGCACCGAGACGCAAGATCGGAGATTCTCCTGGCCCGGCTTGTCCATGACCATCTCTGCCCGACCTCCTGACCCCGTGATGAAGGGAACGGTCATCAACGACCGTTACGAGATCCGCCAAAGCCTCGGCAAGGGCGGGATGGGAGAGGTGTTCCTGGCCTACGATCGCAGCACGCAGCAGATGGTCGCCCTCAAGCTGGTCCGGGAGGACTCGCGCATGCCGGGCGACGACGAAGCGCTGCGCCAGGAGCTTCTGCACGCCCGTGCGGTCGGCCACCCGCACGTGTGCCGGGTCCACGACTTGGCGCCCAGCCCTTGGGGGCCGATCCTCGTGATGGAGTACATCGAGGGACAGACGCTGCACGCGCATATCCGTCGCAAGAAGGCCACCGGCGGCTACAGTGTGGACGAGTTCCGCAAGATCGCGAGCGAGAGTGCGGGCGGGCTGGCCGCGATCCACAACCAGGGGTTGGTGCACGGCGACCTGAAGCCGGGCAATGTGATGGTGACCGAGGATCGCGCGATCATTCTGGACTTCGGATTCGCGCAGGAGCGCGCGAGAGTCTATGCGCGACGGCCCGGCGCCCCGCCCGACGGCGGCACGCCCAACTACATGGCTCCCGAGCGTCTGCGATCCGGCGGTGCGAGCTCCGAGGACGACGTCTATGCGCTCGGGCTCACGCTCTGGGAGATGTGGACCGCGAAGGTCCCCGAGCCGGGGGCGAGGCCGAGGACACGCCGCATGCGCGAGCAGATCATGTTCGACGTGCCTTCGGCGCTGTGCGTCGACGAGGTCAAGCAGATCTTCCGCTGCCTGTCCGAGAACCCGAAGACGCGTCCGCAGGCCAAGCACCTGCGATTCTTCAACCCTGCCCGCTTCACGGTCAGCCCGGTTCAAGTGCCGCGTGAGCGTCTGGACCCCGGGCCGCCCCTCGGGCGCGGCATGGTCCATCAGTTCACGCCCGGGGCCCAGAGTCTGCTCATCACCTTCGCCTCCAACTCCCCCGAGGCTGTCGGACAGCTCTACCCCCTGCGCACCCAGAGCCTGACCATCGGCCGTCGTACCGACCAAGACATCCCTCTGCCCGAACCGACCGTGTCCGGCGCGCATGCGGTGCTGCGGTGGAGTGCCGGAACCTGGACCTTCACCGACCTTGGCAGCACCAACGGCACCTACTCCGATCACAGCTTCGAGCGGCGCACCGAGGCGTCGGTCATGCACGGCGGCGAGGTGCAACTCGGCGAGCTGAGGCTCAAGCTCGTCAGCTTCGGGGCGGAAACGCCGCTCCACCAGCGGGCCAAGCAATTCCTCGGGTCGCGTGACGGTTTGACCTTGCTGCTGAGCCGCGACGCGCTCAACGAGGCGATCGACGAGGAGGGCGCGTTCTGTGAGTGGGCGGACGTGCCGCTGACGGTTGCGCGCTACGAGCTGCGGGGCCCGAACCGTCAGGTCAGCGAGCGACCGACCATCCTCGAGCTGCTGGCCTTGCGTCGGGCTGCCCAGCGATCTGTCGAGCTGACCGAAACCCTGATGCTCGCTCTCACGCCGGTCGTCGCCGGCCGGACCGGCCCGCTGCGCTTCGCCATCGGCATGGCCGGCCCCTCGATCGAAGAGGCGCGCACTCTCGTCGAGCAAGTGGTCTCCCAGGTGCAAACGATGCTGCCCGAACGCGTCGAGCTGTTCGCAACCATCGTCAAGAGCGAGCAGGGCCGCGCTGCCCGTGCGCTGATTGACTGATGGTAGCCCCGCCAGACGCCCACGGACCATCTGGATCGCCCCACCATGAGGCCGATCTTGATCCCTCCGATCCAGCGTCGGAGCTCCCGACCAGCGCGGAGCGACGCACCGGCGAGCCTGCGGACGAAGGCGGCGCACCCGCCCGCGCCGCGCCATGGCGGTCGTACAAGGAAACCATCGCGGCGCTCTCCGGGAGGATTGTCGAGGCGCAGCGAAATCTGAGCGTGCTGCCGCTCCTGCGGTGGGACGCCGGGGTCGAGGAGGCGTTCCGCGCGTCCCGCGGGCGAGAGCTCCCGCGGGTCAACCACGATTGGTGGGCCAAGCTGGAGTTGGAGTTCAACCCGGACGACAAGATCGCCGAGTTCGAGCAGATCGCGCGTGACGCGAAGCGCGAGCTGGGCGAAGCGGATCCATTCGCGCTCATCCTCGAGGCCACGGCGATCGAGTACCGCGACGTCGTCCACCTGCTGCTCGCGCGCGGCAAGCGTGACTTCTACCACCGCTCGCGCGCCCTGTGGGGATCTCCGAAGGACTCGCTGCCCGGCTGGAACCTGCAGGTGCGCGACGTGGGCTTCGCGCTGTACGGCGCGCTGGCGCACATCGCCTCGTCGCCCGCGCTCGCGCCCGGCCAGAGCGACATCTCCGCGCAGTCCGCGGTCGAGATCCTGCGCTCGCGATTCGATTCGGTCTTCGGCGACTCGGTCGTGGAGGTCGTGGTCGATGACGACCTGCTGGCAGACGCGTCCGCGGTGGGAGATCGGGTCAAGCTGCGTGCGGGTGCGACGTTCTGCATGCAGGAGCTCGACGTGCTGGAGGTGCACGAGGGCTGGGTGCACATCGCCACGACGCTCAACGGGCAGGCGCAGCCGGTGGCTCGATGGCTGGCGAAGGGGCCGCCTCGCACAACCAAGACGCAGGAAGGCATCGCGGTCCTGACCGAGGTCTTTTCCGGCCGCTCCTATGTGCAGCGGGCCCGCAAGCTCAACGGATGGCTGCTGGCGATCGACAAGGCCGAGGACGGCGCCGACTTCCTCGAGGTCTACGAGTGGTATCGCACCGAGGGGTACGACGAAGACGAGTGCTTCAGTCACACCCGCCGGGTGTTTCGCGGCGGCGTGCTGCACGGCGGCGCTCCGTTCACGAAGGACATCAGCTACGCGAAGGGCCTGGTGCTCTGCTTCGACTTCCTGAAGAACGCCGTGCTCCAGGGACGCCTGGACCAGATCCCGATGTTGTTCGCCGGCAAGGTGGCCCACGAGGACGTCCCCGTTCTGGCGGAGCACGTGGCGGACGGCATCGTGCGAGCGCCGCGCTTTCTGCCGCCGCCGTTCCGCGATCCGCGAGGATTGGCCGTTTGGCTGTCCTACTCCTCGCTGCTGGAGAAGCGCTGCCGCGAACAGGCGGACGGGGCTTGATAGGCCGCCCCACGACGGCCTCGGCAACGGTCCGGTCGTTGCCGTCGCCCTGTCCCATCGCGGTCGCCGTCGACGGCGGCGGACAAGCCCCATGTTCGGCGCAACGGCCCGGGACCAGCCGCGCCCTCGACCCGGCGGCTGTCGGCTTCTCCCGCTCGTGCTCCTTCCGTGGTAGGCTCGAATTCGCAGTCAGTCAGCGTGAACCGCCAACGTCAAGCCGCATCAATCGAGCCTGAGCCGATGAACCAGAAAGAACCAAGCACCAATCCCGAGTTGTTTACCGCCAGCGACATGGCCCGCTTTTGCCAGGTGGACCTCAAGACCATTCACAACTGGGCCGACAAGGGCGAAATCAGGCACTTTCGAACACCGGGCAGACACCTGCGCTTCCGCCGCCTCGACGTGCTCGATTTCCTGCGCAAGTACGGCTACCCGATCCCGGAGGATCTTCGCGTCGGCAAGCCCAAGGTCGTCGCGATCGACGACGATCCGAACGTGCTCGCCTCGTTGCGGCGAGTGCTGTCGCGCCGTTTCGATCTGACGGCGTTCCAGGATCCGTTCGACGCGCTGGTGGCGGTCGGGACCCAGCAACCCGACGCGATCATCCTCGACATCAAGATGCCCGGCCTCGATGGAATCCGGCTGCTCGACCGGCTCAAGGCCCTCGAAAGCACCTCGCACATCCGCACGATCATCTACTCGTCCCACGAGGACATGCGTCAGGAAGCACTCGACGGCGGTGCCTACGACTTCATCTTGAAGGGTGAAGTGTCCTCCTTGCGCGAGTCTCTCGAGCGCTTGATGGGGCTCGACGTGGCGTGATCCTTGTTCGGACGACCTGACGCCGTCATCCGGCGGGCACCGACAGCTTGCGCCTGCCGGCGGAGGCCACGAATGAGAAATCGCTTCGACACGCCTGAAGCCGAGTCCCTTTCCGGGATCGAGCCCTCGTCGCACGGCAGCTCCGTGCGGCCCAAAGTCGCGGCACCCGGTGGTCGGATTCTTGTGATCGACGATACCGCGTTGGCTCGTGACACGATTGCCACCGTGCTGGAGTCCCATGGGTTCGACGTGGTGCTCGCGCAGGACGGGGAAGAGGGGGTGGCTTTCTACCGTGCGCTGTACCGCGTGATCGACGCGGTCGTGCTCGACATGGAGATGCCGGGGATGGACGGGGCGCAGACGTTCGTCCAGCTGAAGGCACTGAACCCGGCGGTCAAGGTGGTCCTGTGCTCGGGCGGCCTGATGGATCCACGGGCCCAGCAGACGATGCGCGATGGTGCGATCGCATTCTTGGCGAAGCCATTCCTGCCCGATCAGCTCGTCGAGATCGTCGTGGGTGCGGTTGCGACGAAGGCCGAGTCCGTCGAAGGCGCCTGATCACTTCCCCTGGAAGACCGGCGGTCTCTTCTCGATCCAGGCCTGGAGTCCCTCACAGGCGTCGTCGGCGCTGCAGAGCTGTGCCTGCAGCTCGCGCTCGAACGCCACGCCCTGCTCGGTGGTCAGCTCGTAGGCCGCTTGCACGGCGAGCTTGAGCTTGCCCACGGTCAGCGGGGACTTGTCCGGGCGGGTGAAGCGACGCGCGTAGTCCAGCACGCGGTCGATGAACTCGGCGTGAGAGTCGCTCGTCCAGACGAAATCGACGAGCCCGACGCCGAGCGCGTCGGGGAAGGACATCTTCTCGCCCTCGAGCAGCATGTGCATCGCCCGTCCTTTGCGCAGGAAGCGCGCGATGCGCTGGGTCCCGCCCGTCCCGGGAATCATGCCCAGGTCGATCTGCGGCATGCCGATCGTACCGGCGCCGGCGCGGGCAATGCGGATGTCACAGGCGAGAGCCATTTCCATTCCGTCGCCGACCGCGTGCCCGTTGAGCGCCGCGATGACGAGTTTCGGCGTGTGCTCGATGCGCGCCATGGTCTCGCTGGCGTACAGGAAGAAGTTGTACCGGAACGAAGCGTCGACCTCGCGCAGCATGTTGATGTTCGCGCCGGCCGAAAAGAAGTGCTCGCCGTGCCCGGTGAGCACGATCGCCTGCACGTCGTCGTCGAATCGCGCGTCCGTGATGTGCGCGTCGAGCTCGACAAGCATCTCGTGGGTGAATGCATTGACGGGGGGATCGTTGAGAGTCAGGAGCGCGACGCCGCGGTCGGTCTGGTAGTTGACGATGTTGCCCATGAACCCTCCCTGGGGAAATCAGACGGAGCCGCACCATGCTAGCAGGGCGGCCGTCGAAAGCATCGTGTCGCCGATGGGTGCTGTTCGCGCATGGGACGATGGCGGCCCGGGGTCAGGTTCCGCGGGTAGGCGGAGGACGGGACATGCGATCCCAGGCGACGCCGGAGGCGACGATGAAGTCGTAGGCGACAGGGTTGAGGGCCGGGTCGGCCAGCTCGTCGGGCGTGCCGGAAGCCACCATCTCGCCGCGGATGAGCAGAAACGCGCGGTGGGCGATGCGGAAGGTGCTCGCCATGTCGTGGGAGATGACCACGCTGGTGACGTTGAACCGCTCACGCGTCTCGCTGATGAGATCGTCGACCATGCGTGAGGTCTGCGGGTCGAGGCCGCTGGTGGGCTCGTCGTAGATGATGATTTCGGGCTCGAGCATCAGCGCCCGGGCCAGGGCAACGCGTTTGCGCATGCCGCCCGACAGCTCGGAGGGCATCTTGGCCGCGTCCGCGCGTTGAAGCCCGAGCGTCTCGAGCATCGACAGCACCTTGTCGCGCACCTCGCGGACTTTGAGCCGCGTGTGCTCGCGCAACGGGAATGCCACGTTGTCGAGCACCGTCAACGAGTCGAGCAGCGCCGAGTACTGGAAGACCATCCCGAACTTCTTGCGGACCTTGTCGAGCTCGCGGCCTTCGAGGCGCGCGATGTCGATACCGTCGATGAACACGTGGCCCGACGAAGGCTTCTCGAGGCCGATCAGGATGCGCAACAACGTGGTCTTGCCGGCGCCCGACCCACCGATGATGACGGCCGTCTCGCCCCTCGGGATCGTCAAGGACAAGTTCCGAAGGACGTACGTATCCCCGAACTGCTTGACCAGGTCCTGAACGACGATGTGGTCCCCGGATCGGGCGCCTTTCGCGGACGTCTCCACGCGCCGATCTTGCACGCCCCTTGACAGACAGCCAAGCCCTGCTTCCATCTTTGCATGACGAACGAGGGCTGGAAGGCCGCCTTGGCCGGCGTGCCGGTGCAGGTCGACGGGGAAGGCTGGTCGGTTCTGGCGCCGGACCGCTTCCTGACGCTGTACGTTGCGCACGGCGCCGCGGCGCTCACGGTCCCCAAGGTCGACGCGCTGAAGGTCGAGGGCGTGCTGATCCGCGCGCGGACGAGGAAGGACGAAACCTACGTGATGGAGCTCGACGACCTGTTCGCCATCGCGATCGAGTCGCCGCCGCCGGTGGATCGCAAGACCGGGTTCTCGTCTGGCCGCTAGAGGCCCCGCAACGATGGGCAGCCGCACGTCGCCCCAGGGAGCTGCAAGCGGTGGCGTGCGACGAACGAGCATCGGTGAGGCGGTGGCGGCGACCGTGGTGACGTCGTGATCTGGCGGCTGGTGTCCGGTATCGTGGCGCTGCTGCCGTGGCGCGCCTTGCGTGTTCCCGGCGCCCTGCTCGGCTGGCTTGTCGGCGCAGTCTTGCGGATACGCCGCCGCCATGCGTCCGAGAGCATGCGCCGCGCGGCGATCGCGGACCGCCCCGGACAACTGCGCGCGATGTACGAATCGCTCGGCACCCTCGTGTTCGAGCTGCTCTGGACCGCAGGGCGGCCGTCGCAAGACCTGTCGGAGTTCTTCGAGCAGGATGAGGAGCAGTGGCGCGCCGTGCAGCGTGCACTGTCGCATGGCCGGGGGTTGGTCGTGGTGACCGCACACACGGGCAACTGGGACCTGCTGGCATGCGCGATGGCGCAGCGGGTGCCGTTGATGGTGGTGACCCGCCATCTGTCGTGGCGCTCGCTGGACCGGTTCTGGCAACGCATGCGTGCGCACCGGGGCGTGTTGCTGGTCGATCCGCAGGGCGCGGTGCAGCGCGCGTCGGCGCACCTTCGGGCTGGGGGAGTGGTCGCGTTCCTGATCGACCAACGTCCGCTGCGCGAGCGCGCAACGATCGAGGCGCCGTTTCTGGGCGCCCAGGCGCGTCATGAGGCGGCATTCGCGGATATCGCCGCCCGATGTCGCGCTCCGGTGGTCGTGGCCTTGGCCGAGCGATGCGCAGGCGGTCGTCACCGCCTTGTCGTGCCGATGATGTTGCCGGCGCCGCAGCGGCCCTCACGCGCGTGGGTGCGCCAGGTCGTTCTCGAGGCGTCCGGGAAGCTCGAGGCGTTTGTGAGGCAGCGGCCGGCTCAGTGGCTGTGGTTGCATCGCCGCTGGGGTGCCGGCGGGGCTTCGGCGGATGGCTGATCGATCGCCGCGCGGTGCCGGCGTGGTGGTATCCTCGCCGGGTGCATCGATTCCTGCTTCTTTCGGTCGTGCTCGCCCTGGCCCCCATGCAATGTCGCGGAAGCCAGGACCCGGCTCTGAAAACCGACGAGACGCCCGGGGACGCGCTCTACAGCCTCGCCCAGGAGTTTCGGGCCAAGGGCGACGATGTCGCGTATCGGGAAACGCTCCGATTCATCGTAGCGAGATACCCCTCGAGCCGTCGTGCGGTCACGGCGAAGCTGGAGTTGGAGAGCGATGCGGGAGCGGCGCCGGCTGCCTCGCGGTAGGCAAGCGGCTGGGCGCCCCGATTCGGGCAGTCCTGACGATGTCGAGCGGCGCGGGGCGTGACACGCACCGGGTTGCGAACTAACCTTCACCGCATGGCAGATCGTCGGCAGATCGAAGAGATTCGCACCAGGATGGCCGAAGTGGACGTGGACATCCTGCGGCTCCTGGAGAAGCGCGCGCGCCTTTCGCGCGAGGTCGGCGCCCTCGGGGACGACACGGGCAATCCCATTCTGCAGCAGCGCGAGCGTCTGGAGGCGCTGCAGGCCGCCGCCACGGGAGATCTCCCGTCGGAGAGCGTGCGGTCCGTGTTCAAGGCCGTGCATGCCGCGTGCGCCTCGCTCGAAGGCCCGACACGCGTCGCGTTCGTCGGCTCGGACGGCTCGTTCGGCGCGGTAGCGACGCGCCAGATGTTCGGCGCGGGCGTGCGCGGAATCCCGTGCGACACGCCGGCCGCAGCGTTCGACGAGCTCGCGCGCGGGCGCGTGGACTTCGCCGTCGCGCCCTACGAAACTTCGCAAGACGGTCCGGTGCTCAGCACGATCCTGGCGCTCAAGCAGACGGACCTGATGGTCATCGGGCAGTGCGAGATCGCGGCCGGCGTGGCTTTGATGAGCCGAACGGGCAACCTGGGCGACATCGAGAAGGTGTATGCGAGCGCCCACGACCACGCCAACAGCCACGTGTTCCTCAACACCAGCCTTCCGCGCGCGTCGGTCATCGACGTTCGCTCGCCTTCCGTCGCCTGCCAGTTTGCCGCAGAGGATCACGGCGGCGCGGCGATCGCCCACGAGGCCATCGGCGACGCGCACGGCCTCGCCACGGTGCTGCCGAACGTAGGCGACGAGCCCGATCTTCGCATGCGATACGCGCTGATCGGGACGCGGCCGTCCCCTCGGTCGGGCGAGGACGTCACCTCGCTGGTGTTCACGCTGAGCGACGAGCCGGGTGCGCTGCTGGCGGTGCTGGGCGACTTCGCCAAGCGCGGGATCAATGTGAAGAACGTGATGTCCCGTCCGGTCCCGGGCGAGGGCTGGGACTACATCTTCTACATCGACGTGATGGGCCACGCGACGGATCGTGCGATCGTGGCGGCGCTCGACGAGATCAAGAAGAACACCCGATTCTTCAAGGTGCTCGGGTCGTATCCAACCAAGTGCTGAGCCCACGCACGCGGTGACGGACCAAACCAGGGGAAGGCGGAACCATTGGCCATGCACGATCGACTCAAGGACCAGGCCAGGCGAGGAGTGCTTGCTTTGATGGCGGCGACGTTGCTCGGCGCCTTGGCGCTCTTTTCAGCGAGCTGCGCGAAGCAAGGCGACAGCGTGGTACTGGCGGGTGACGGCACGCGCTTGTCGTCGGAAGAGATCGATCGGGATCCGCTCGCGCTGCTGCCCGGTGGTGCGGTGGGGCTCGTCTATGTCGATGCGCAGGCGGCGTTCAACTCGCCCGTCGGGCCGGCGGCCGCGACGCTGTTGTCGTATGCGGTCCCCCTGGGGCCGGACGCGAACTTCGATCCGAGGCGCGACGTGCGCAAGGTGTTCCTCGGGCTGTACTCGCTCGAGGGAGCCGACGTCGCGGTCGTGGTGCAGGGCACGTTCGATCCCGACGCGGTCCGCACGGCGGCGAGCCGTGGAGCGATGACCGCGCTCGGCGTTCCGCTGGCCAAGCTCGAGTACGCCAACAACGACCTGTACACGGCGGGCGGTGTGGGCTTCGTGGTCGTGACGAAGAATACCGCGATTGCGGGCAATGAAACGGGCATCCGGCGCACGCTCGACAAGATCCGCGACAAGCGGGTGCGCCGCGAGCTTCCGGACTGGATGGCCAGCCTGGTCGACACGCCCAAAGCGTCGATCGTGGGCGTGGGCGATCTGAGCACGCAGCCGCAGGTCGCCGCCACGGCTCAGCAGTTCCCGTTCCTCAACGGCCTGACGGTCGTGCGGGTGTTGGGCAACTTCGAGCCGCCTGGGATCAACTTTGCCGGCTCGCTGACCTATCCCGACCCCGACTCGGCACAACGTGCCGCGGGCGCGCTCCAGCAAGTCTCGCAACTGTCGGCCTACGCCAACCTGCTTGCGATCATCGGCATTCGTCCGCCGATCCAGAACATGCAGGTGCGCACCGAGCAGAAAGACGTCCAGTTCATCGTGTCGGTGGACTCGCAGAGCGCGACGATGCTCATGGACATGACGGGGCGATCGATCCGCGGGGGACGCTAGCCCGGTCCTGCCGGCGGGCATGACACCGGTCAGGCGTCGTGCAGCTCCGCGTCGTCTGCCGGGCCTCTTTCGTGCTAGGCAGGTGCTCACGACCATGAAGCGTCTCGTCATCACCATCGACGGGCCCGGCGGATCTGGCAAGAGCACGCTCGCGCGGGCGCTGGCGGAGCGGCTGAGCTACGTGTACTTGGACACCGGCGCCATCTATCGCGTCGTGGCGCTCGCCTCGCAGGAGGCTTCGCGCGGCTGGTGCGATCAGGGCAGCGTCGCCGATGTGGCCCGTGACATCGTCGCGCGCAAGCGGCTGCGCTTCGAGCGGGACACGGACGGCACGCAGCGCGTGGTGCTCGACGATCACGACGTGTCGGCGGCGATCCGCACTCCCGAGATGAGCGCAGGCGCAAGCACAGTGTCCGCATTCCCCGCGGTGCGTCAGGAGCTGCTCCAGCTGCAACGGGACCTGGGCGCCGACGGCGGCGTGGTCGTCGAGGGCCGCGACACGGGCACGGTGGTCTTCCCCAACGCGGACGTGAAGTTCTTCATGCACGCCTCGCCCGAGGAGCGAGCGCGACGTCGCTTCGAGGAGCTGCGCGCCAAGAAGATGCGTGTGACTTTCGAGGACACGCTGCGGGAGCTCAACGAGCGGGACAAGCGCGACACGGAGCGGCAGGCCGCGCCGCTGGTGCGCGCCCACGACGCCGTCGACATCGACACGACGAACGTGAGCATCGAGCAGGTGCTACAGATGCTCGCGGAGCGCGTGGAGGCTCGCTCGAGGGGCTGAGCGCGCATGTGGGTGACGCTCTACACCGACGCCTCGTGGCATCCGGGACGGCGCGAGGGCGGCTGGGCGGTCTGGGCGAAGTCCGAAGTCGGCCGTATCGTGCGCAGCGGCGCGTGCCCGCCGTACGCGAAGAGCGCGACCCACGCGGAGATGGCGGCGGTGTTCGCGGGCATCTACCTGGTGCTCCGGACGTGGGGCGCGAAGGTGGAAGGAATCCAGGTCCGATCGGACAACCAGCAGGCCATGGAAGCGGTGGGCGTGAGAGCGCCGCTATCGCGGGACCCGGTGCTGCGTCGCCTGCAGGAGAAGGTGCGCGAGCTGGTGCAGGGCCGCGTGCACATCAGGCCTCGCTGGGTGAAGGGACACCGCAACCCGCAAGGCGACGTGACGGCGTGGCTCAACGCGCACTGTGATCGGGAAGCGCGGCGCGCACGCAAGGGGCTGTCGCCCGAGCGTTCATCACGCACGCACCAGCCGGAAGCACGCGCACCATCAGCTTCGCCAACGGCCATCGCGTCAGCGCCGAGACATCGCAAGCGCAAGAAGAAGCGCAGGCGCCGCGCGCAGCCCACCTCGTGACGACGGCGATGAACCTTGGGACGCGCGTTGTCACCCAGCGTGCTATCACCCGTCTCGTGAGCCGTGCACGCGACCATCGAATCGCTGGGCTTGCGTTCGTCGTAGCGCTGGCGAGCGTTGCCTGCTCCAACGGTCCGGCGCGCGCGCCTGCGCAGCCGCGGCGTGACGCGCACACGGTCGCTCTCGACACGCTGCTGCCCGGCGACGAGGACCTGGTGGTCCGCGCGGACCTGGCTCGGGCGCGGTCGCAGTCGGTCTTCGACGACGTGATGGTGTGGCTCCGTGGAGCGCAGCTATCGGACGCGATGTTGGACACGGCCCGGCCGTGCCTCGAGAAGGCCTCGAGCGCAACGCTGGCGATACGGCTGGGCCCGAGCGGTTTGGACGGCGACGCGCTGCTGCGCATGAGCATGCCCGACGACGACTCTGGCGGCGTGCCGTGTGGGGCCAAAGGATGGAAGGCGACGGGCGACAGCGGAGGGGTGTCGGTGTTCGAGCCGCAAGCGCCGGAACATCACCGCAGCGCGCCGGCGATGATCTTGCGCGACCAGGCAGGCAACGTGCTGGTGGTTACGCCGGGGCAGATCGACTCGGTGCTGCGCCTGGTGCGCGACGGCCCGGACGCCGAGACGCTCGAGCCGCCGCGCGACGCGATGGTCGGGCTTGCTGCGCGCGTGGGCGACAACGCGCTCCCGCAGGCATGGCGCGACAAGTCGCCCATGGTCGCGACGCTCGCAAGGGGGCTTTCGACGTTCGTGCTGCGAATCGACGTAGGCGATCGTGTCAACGTGCGGGCGACCTTGGTCTATGCGGACGGCAAGGCCGCCGCGGATGCTTCGCAGACGTTGCGTCGAGTGCATGATGCGCTGGTGAGGTCGGATCGCGGCGCGTACCAAGCAGCGGCGGAAGCGGCCCATGCGCAGAGGGAAGGCGAGACGATCCGGGTCGACATGACGCTGCCTCGCGGGCTGTGAGCGAGCCCTCGCCTCGAAGTCTTGCGCAGGCGGTGCACGGACTTCCGAACGAAGCGACCGCACGGCGCACATCCGACGCGAAGGTCGGAAGCAGGCGACCGACACAATGTGAAGTCAGGCACGAAGCTTGGTTGGATCAGAGGGCTCCCGTGTGCAGCAGGAACGGACCTCCGAGGCAAAGGGTCGATTGGGACAGGCTCCGGGTCGATCGAGTGAGGCGTGGGGTCGAACCGTCGAGGCGGGGCCTGGGGCTGTCGAGGCGTCGTGTCGGTGGCACCTGAGCGCGAGTTCTTACAGCGGCTCGGCGTCGGGACCCAAGTCCATGGGAAACCGGGCGGGCCCAGCGTCCGGGTGCAGCAGATCGGGGCGGGGTGGAGATTGGGGCTCGGCCGCGTCCGGCGTGGAAACAGGCGAGCTGGCGTCGGCTGCGTTGCATTCGCACGGGGTGACGGCAGGGGCGGGTGCACGTTGGACGACCGGAGCGGTTGGGGCGGGGGGAGCAGCCGATGGTGGAGGTGGTGGTGGAGGCGCGGGGCAGGGCGGGGGCGTTGCGCACGTTTGTGCGAGCAGGGCCGCGCCGGCGCATGCGGCGATCAGGAGTGGTTTCGGGACGAGGTCACGGGCGGTAGGGTCGGAGCGGTCGTGGCGCATGGAAGTCGGGCTCCCGGGCTGATCATCTGCTCTCCCGCGCGCAGGAGGCCGAGAACCGCAGGAAGTCGCAATTGACTTGGCATGACGCCTGCGCTACCCCGTCGCGCGGGTCCCGCCAGGTGCGAGCACCCGGCTGGATACTACTGAGGGAAAGTAGAGGATCAACATTCAACATGACAGCGCAGGTCGACAGTACGCCCCAGGGCAACGGTGATAGCTTTGCTTCGCTCTTCGAGGCCACGATGGCTGCGGGCGAGCTCTCCAAGGAGGGAGAGATCGTCCAGGGGACGGTCGTGCACATTACGCGCGATCACGTGGTGGTGGACATCGGCGGGAAGTCGGAGGGCGTGATTTCGCTTTCCGAGTTCGCGACCGGACCGGGCATCGAGCCGGTCAAGCCTGGCGACAAGGTCGATGTCTACATCGAGAGTCGCGAGAACGACGACGGCCTGGTGTCCTTGTCGAAGGAGAAGGCCGACAAGATGAAGGTGTGGGACGAGATCTCGAGCGCGTGCGAGCGCGACGAGATCATCGACGGCACCATCACGCAGCGTGTGAAGGGCGGACTTTCGGTGACGATCCGAGGCGGGGTCAAGGCGTTCCTGCCCGGATCGCAGGTCGACCTGCGTCCGATTCGCAATCTCGACAAGCTCATCGGGCAGACCTACCAGTTCAAGGTCATCAAGTTCAACAAGAAGCGCGGCAACATCGTGCTGTCGCGTCGCGTGCTCCTCGAGAAGGAGCGCGACGAGATGAAGGCCAAGACCCTCGAGACGCTGCAGGAGGGGATGGTCGTCAAGGGCACGATCAAGAACATCACCGAGTACGGCGCGTTCGTGGACCTGGGCGGCATCGACGGCCTGCTGCACATCACCGACATGTCCTGGGGCCGCGTGAACCATCCGAACGAGGTGTTCCAGGTTGGCGACGAGGTCACCGTCAAGGTCCTCAAGTACAACCCGGAGACCGAGCGGGTGAGCCTGGGTCTGAAGCAGACGCAGGAAGATCCGTGGAACCACGCGGAAGAGGCGTATCCCGCCGGCAAGCGCGTGCGCGGCCGCGTCATGTCGATCACCGACTACGGCGCGTTCGTCGAGCTCGAGCCGGGCGTCGAGGGCTTGATTCACGTCAGCGAGATGAGCTGGACCAAGAAGATCAAGCACCCCAGCAAGCTGCTGGAGGCCAACCAGGAGATCGAGTGTCAGGTGCTCGAAGTCGACGCCAAGGCCAAGCGTATCTCGCTGGGTCTCAAGCAGCTCGAGCCCGATCCGTGGACGATCTTCACCGAGCGCTACCATCCGGGCGACAAGATCGCCGGCAAGGTCCGCAGCCTCACCGACTACGGCGTGTTCGTCGGGATCGAGGAGGGCGTGGACGGCATGGTGCACAAGAGCGACCTGTCGTGGACCGTCAAGGTCAACAACCCGAGCGACCTGTTCCACAAGAACGACGAGGTCGAGGCGATCATCCTGTCGATCAACCACGACGACAAGAAGGTGTCGCTGGGCATCAAGCAGCTGTGGGACGACCCGTGGCCGGAGATGCTCAACAACTACCCGCCCGGCAAGGTGGTGGACGCGAAGGTCATCTCGGTGGTCGACTACGGCGTGTTCGTGCGTCTGGCCGAAGGCATCGAGGGCTTGGTTCCGGTCTCGGAAGTCGTCGAGGAAGAGGGCAAGAAGCTTCGTCCGGGCGACGAGCTCAAGGCCGAGGTGTCGAACGTGGACGCCGTGGATCGGCGCATCACGCTGACGATGAAGGACATCGGCATGCACCCGGTGCAGGAAGTCGCGGCTCCGAAGCCCGTGCAGGCCTCCACGCTCGGCGCCCTCATCAAGGAGAAGCTGGGCGACAAGCTCGACCTCAAGAAGTAGGTCGCGCCAGCACCAACTCCCCCCCTCGCGCTGCTGCCTGCTCAGCAGCGCATCCCCTCCGGCTCCTCAGTCTTCAGCTCCACCGGTCCTGCCACTCGACTTCAGAGACCGGAGGCACGTCGCGCAAGCGCGGCAGGCGCCGCTCCCGGTTGGCGTTGTCGCGGTCGTCGAGCACCACGTACCGGTAGGCGATGCGCTGGCCGACGCTGCGGTCGAAGGTGACCTGGCCGATCCACAGGTTGGCGTTGGCGTACTGCAGGGGAATCGCGTGGGCGAGGTCCCAGGCGCCGAGCTCCGGGGCGCTGCCCGTCAGCACGATGCGCTCGCCGAAGCGGGTGGCGTAGCCGGTCAAGCGAAAGACGATCGCGGTGCCGGCGGTCTCGACGCGGTCTTCCTGGACGAAGACCTGGGCGGAGCTTCGGGGCATGCGGAGCGCGGGGAAGGCGTGCTCGCGCACGAACGAGCCGGGCCCGCCCAACACGTCGATAGCCGGCCCGTCGGGCAGGGGGATGTTGTCGATGCGAGCCTCGATGTCGCGGCCGCGATTGAGCGCGACCACAACGTGCTCCTTGTCGTGGGTACGGGAGAACACCAGAGCGTCGTCGCTGACCCAGAGTGTGCGGTAATAGCCGCGCTGGAGCGCCAAGTTGTCGCGCCGCAGGGCGGCCAACCTGCGAATCGCTCGGGCTACGGGCGTGGATTCGTCGAAGGTCTCCATCCTGGGCGCGATGCGCGCGTCGGGATTTCCGGGCGAGCGGATCGCCTGCTCGGTGCCGTACTGGATGCAAGGCGTGCCGCGCACGGTCATGAGCAGCGTGACGGCGAGGGGCAGCTGGGCGTCGGGCAACCCGCTCGACAGCAAGCGCGGCGTATCGGGCGAGTCCAGCAGCGTCACCAGGCTCGACGCGTCGTCGAGCCTGTCGTCCTTCTCGAGGTAGCCGGCGATGCGACGCATCCCGCCCACGTCGTTCCAGCACAGCGATTCGACGACGTGGCGGTGGAAGGAGAAGTCGGTGAGGTGCAAGCCGGAGTGGTTGGCGAAGTCGAGCGCGGCGTCCTGCCACGTGGTGTTGGTGGGAGGCACGCCCAGCAGCATGATGCCGGGGCGGCGTGCGTACATCGAGGAGGCGATCTGCTGCCAGAACCACAAGGGCATGTGCTGCGCGCCGAGGAAGCAGAAGCCGTCTGCTCCACGGTCGGTCCAGTCGCACAACACGTCGATCATGTGGTGCGTGAAGCTCGGATTGCGCGCGTCGAACCGATCGAGCCCGCTGCCGTCCTGCGCCAGATCCTCGCGGCCGGGGCCGCGACGGAGCCACCCTTTGGGATCGTGTTCGGAGGACAGCAGCCAGCGTCCGTCGTCGCACATCTCGCCGCGCGGCTCGCGGTCGCTGCCGGGGTTGGCGTGGTCGCACACGAAGTCCAGGACCACGCGCATGCCGTGGGCGTGGCAGACGGCGACGAGGCGATCGAAGACGGTGTCACGCGCGGCGAACGGCCGATCCCACTCGGCGCGCGGAAGAAGGTGCTGATCGATGCGACGCCAGTCGCGGGGCCACTTGCCGTCCCACGCGGCGCTGGGGCGGCCGCGATCGAGTCCGAGTCCGTGCATCTGCTCGAAGATCGGCGAGAGGCGAACGCAGGTGACACCGAGTCCTGCGACGTACTCGAGGCGGTCGAGCAGGGATTGGAGGTCACCGCCCCAGTGCAGAGCGGGGTCGGTGCGGGAGGCGTCGAAGGTCTCCGGGTCGTAGCCCTCGTTGTTGGAGGCCTCGGTGCCGCCGAAGCGGTCGAGCATGACGTGGTAGATCGTCTGGCCGCGGATATCGCGCATGCGGGACTTCCTCGAAGGAGCACGGGTGAAGCCGGTGGTGGACGCGGCCCGCGGGGCGGAGCCGACGTCACGCCATCATGGCGTGCCCAGTGTGGCCCGACTCGGGCGGCGGCTCCAACGTGAAACTCGCGAAGGCGGTCACTGGCGGGCCGATCCGCGGAGGGGCGCGAGGGAGGGACGGAGCAAGCGTTCGGTGCACGAGAAGCGTTTCGCGGCGCGATAGAGTCCTTGCCCTGTTTCAACGCTGCGGCTATCCATTCCCGGTCCGACCCGCCGGCCCGCGGGCATGTCCCACGAGGCTCGCAGCGCCGAAGCGGGAACGGACGATCTGCCACGCCGTCGCGCAGGCGAAGCTGCTGCACCGTTCGCCCGCGGCCATCGAAGGAGTCCCCGCATGACCGCCACGATCAACCCGGAGAAGTCGGTCCTGGTCGCCAAGGAATTTCTGTCACCGAAGGTCACGAAGTACGTGCTCTCGGCGCCCGACATCGCCAGACGTCGGAAGCCCGGGCAGTTCGTCATCGTGCGCGCCCATGCCGACAGCGAGCGCATTCCGCTGACCATCGCGGACGCGGACGCGGACAAGGGGACGATCACGTTGATCGTGCAAGAGGTGGGCAAGTCGACGGCGGAGATGGCGCACCTGCTTCGGGTAGGCGAGAAGGTGGCCGATCTGGTGGGGCCGCTGGGCACGCCGACGCACATCGAGAAGTGGGGCAAGGTCCTCGCCGTGGGCGGAGGCATCGGCATCGCGCCGCTGCACCCGATCGCGCAGGCGCTTCGCGCGGCCGGCAACGAGGTGATCGGAATCCTGGGCGCGCGCAGCAAGGACCTGTTCATCATGGAAGCGGAGATGCGCAAGGCGTGCGACCGCGTGCGCATCGTGACCGACGACGGCAGCTACGGGGAAAAGGGGCTGGTGACCGACGCGATCCGCGCGGAAACCGAGGCCGGCGGCAAGGCGGACCTGTGCGTCGCCATTGGGCCGCTGGTCATGATGAAGTTCGTCTCAGCGCTGACGAAGCAACTGGGCATTCCCACGTTGGTCAGCCTCAATCCGGTGATGATCGACGGCACGGGGATGTGCGGGGGCTGCCGCGTGACCGTGGGCGGTGAAACGAAGTTCGTGTGCGTCGACGGGCCCGAGTTCAACGGTCACCTGGTCGACTTCGAGGAGCTGGCGCGACGCCAGCGGTTCTACGTGCCGCAGGAGAAGAGCCGCTACGACGAGTTCCTGCGTCGTCACGATCACGAGCCGAAGGACTGCCGACTGCTGCGCATGGTCGACGCCGCGAAGGCCCAGGAGGCGAAATGAGCACGCGCGAGAACAAGCCGGTGAACAATCCGCCGATCACGTTCCCCGAGCATGGCGAGCCCAAGATCTCGAACAAGGAGCGCATGGCGATCCCGCGGCAGCACATGCCGCAGCAGCCGCCCGAGGTGCGCATCGGCAACTTCGCCGAAGTCGCGCTCGGGTTCGACGGGAACACGGCGCGCATCGAGGCCTTGCGGTGCATCCAGTGCAAGAAGCCCTTGTGTGTCGAGGGCTGCCCGGTGGGTATCAACATCCCGCTGTTCATCAAGAAGATCGCCGAAGGCAACTTCCTCGAGGGCGTGCGCGTGCTCAAGACCGACAACGTGCTGCCCGCGGTCTGCGGGCGCGTCTGTCCGCAAGAGGAGCAGTGCGAGAAGCTCTGCACCGTGGGAAAGAAGAACCGGCCCGTGGCGATCGGCCGGCTCGAGCGGTTCCTGGCCGACTGGGAGCGCGAGACGGGCAAGATGGAGCCGATGACCCCGGCGCCCGCGACGGGCAAGAAGGTCGCGATCGTGGGAGCGGGCCCGGCCGGGTTGACCGCCGCGGCTGATCTGGCGCGACTCGGACACGACGTGACCATCTTCGAGGCGCTTCACAAGGCCGGCGGCGTGCTGGTCTACGGCATCCCCGAGTTCCGCCTCCCGAAGAAGATCGTCGACGTCGAGGTCAACATGCTCGAGCGCGCGGGCGTCAAGCTTCGCACCAGCGTGGTGATTGGCCAGACGTACTCGATGGACGAGCTGCGCGAGTCGTTCGACGCCATCTTCGTCGCCACCGGCGCGGGCTTGCCCTACTTCATGAACATCCCGGGGGAGAACCTCAACGGCGTCTACTCGGCCAATGAGTATCTGACGCGCGTGAACCTCATGCGCGCCTACGACCAGGCAGCCGACACGCCCGTCGCCCACAGCAAGAACGTTGCGGTGATCGGCGGCGGCAACGTCGCGATGGACGCTGCACGCACGGCCAAGCGCCTCGGCGCCAAGAACGTGTACAACGTGTACCGTCGTACGCGCGCCGAGATGCCGGCGCGGGTCGAGGAGCTCGAGCACGCGGAGGAAGAGGGCATCCAGTTCCTGTTCCTGCACAACCCCATCCGCTACGAGGGAGATGCCGACGGTCGTGTGGCGCGTGCGGTCTGCCAGAAGATGGTGTTGGGCGAGCCCGACGCGAGCGGACGGCGCCGTCCGGTTCCCACGGACGAGACGGTCACGCTGGAGGTCGACACGGTCGTGGTGTCGATCGGCAACGGCCCGAACCCGCTGATTCCGCGTTCCACCAAGGGGCTTGCCACCAAGAAATGGGGCAACATCAAGGCGGAGAAAAAGTCGGGGCGCACGAGCATTCCGGGCGTGTGGGCCGGGGGCGACATCGTGCTGGGCGCGGCGACCGTAATCCTCGCCATGGGTGCTGGCCGCGTGGCTGCCAAGTCGATTGACGAGTACCTCAAGACCGGAGAGTGGGCAGAGCCGACCCTCGATGGGTGACCCGCGGTCGTCTTTCTAAACGCCGATTTCTTCTCGACCCACTTGCCTTTCCAACGCTCCTGCGTCATCTTTCGCTCGCTATCCGCAGGAGCTTCGTTCTGGTCGGTTTCCCTTCGTTCGTTTCGACATTGAGTCAGGCCCGACACCTGACGAAGCAGGGAGATCCGCTCGGCGTTGGCGTTCGGTGGGTGACTGGTCCCAAGGGTGGGACGGTCTTCGGGAGGACGCGGCGCGCCGCCTCTCCTCGTAGGGCAGGATGGATGAAGCGCGTCCAGACCGGGTAGAGAGATCATGGGAAATCGACTGTACGTAGGCAACCTGTCATTCAACACCACCGAGGCTGAGCTCCGCGACGCCTTTGCTGCGCACGGCGAGGTCGTCTCCGCGCAGCTCATCACCGACAGGATGACCGGCCAACCCCGCGGCTTCGGGTTCGTCGAGATGGGAAGCGCAGCCGACGCCCAAAAGGCGATCGATGCGATGAACGGCGCCGAGTTGGGCGGCCGTGCTCTGACGGTCAACGAGGCGCGTGAGCGCACCGGTGGCGGCGGTGGCGGCGGCTTCGGCGGCGGCGGTGGTGGTGGCGGTCGTGGCGGCTTCGGCGGCGGTGGTGGCGGTGGTGGCGGCGGCGGCCGTGGCGGCCGTGGCGGTAGCGGCGGAAGCCGTCGTGGCAACCGCGGCGATCGCTGGTAGCACAGGCCTTCCCCCGCCTTCCTTTCGTTCAACCCCCTCCCCAACATCGATGAATCCTCGCGGCGCTCCCAGCGCCGCCGTCATGCCCTGTCCGCACTTCGGCCGGTGCATCACGCTGTGGTATGGATCGATCATGCGCTTGCCGTGCCTGAGAATGGCCGCTGGATTCCCCCTGATCGCGGCCGCGCTGTTCCTGTCTTGCACGGTGAACACGCGAGGCGAGGGGCTCTACTCGCGTTTCGAACAACCCGACGCGGACGCCCAAGTGGAATCGGGCGGAAGCGGGGGCTCCGAGCTCGACAGCGCGGCGGGAGGCTGGACGTCCGGTGGCACCTCGGGTTCGGCGGGACAGCCAGGCACGGGCGGCAGCAGCCCGGATGCCAGCGCAGGCATGGGGGGCGGCGCACCGGGCAGCGGCGGGACAGGCGCCACGGCCGACAGCGGCGCGGGCACGGGTGGTTCCTCCGGATGTACGGGCGAATGCACGCCGGGCGCAACCGAGACCGTGCCCTGCGGCGACTGCGGGCAGCAGACCCGCACCTGCACCGACTCGTGCACATGGGGCCCGCCCACTGCTTGCGCCGGGGAAGGCGTGTGCGCGACGGGCTCGTCGACCCAGCAGGCGTGCGGCAACTGCAACACGGGAACGCAAGTCACGACCTGCAATGCGCAGTGCCAGTGGGATCCGCCCGGGCCGTGCACGGGAGAAGGTTGCGCGCCAAGCACCGAGAGCTCGGCCGGATGTTCCGGCGGCTACGTGAAGATGTGCGACGGCAGCTGTCAGTGGGGCTCGCAGTGCTGTGCGCCGCTGGGCACCGCGTGCGGCGGCTCCACGGACGCGGCGGCTTGCTGCGCGGGCAACTGCTGCCCGATGACGGGCACGTGCGGCCATCCCGCGGGCGATCCCTGCTCTTCTTCGGACCAGTGTTGCGCCGGTCATTGCAGCGACACGGGCCACTGCTGTCTGCCCGACGGCTGGAGCAACTGCGCGGGCAACGACGCGCTTTGCTGCACGAGCCATTGTTGCAGCGACGGCCGTTGCGGGTGCTGAGGCGCCAAGTCGCCGTCGCGCTCCCGTCCGTGTGCCGACCGGCGCCGGCGGCACATCGTGGTGTTCGGAATCGGGTTGCCCGACGATTGTTCACGTGCAACCGTCTCAGCCCGCGTTCAGAGGGGGCGCGGTCAGGCTCTTCCCATTGGAGGACTCCGCCATGGAATATCGACGACTCGGAAACACCGGTCTCAGCGTTTCTCGCATCTGCCTCGGCTGCATGAGCTACGGCGATCCCGCCGCGTCCGTGCAGGGCTCGCCCCTGCGCTGGGACTGGGCGCTGAAGGAGGAGGACGCGAGGCCCTTCTTCAAGCGCGCCATCGAGCTCGGCATCAACTTCTTCGACACCGCGAACGTCTACTCGGTCGGAGCCAGCGAGCAGGTCACCGGCCGCGCGCTTCGCGACTTCGCCCGCCGCGAGGACGTGGTCATCGCCACCAAGGTCTGGGGCGTGATGCGCCCGGGGCCCAATGGCGGAGGCCTGTCGCGCAAGGCGATCCTCCATGAGATCGACGCGAGCCTGAAGCGGCTTGGAACCGACTACGTCGACCTGTACCAGATCCATCGCTGGGACGACGCAACGCCGATCGAGGAGACGATGGAGGCGCTCAATGACGTCGTGCGCATGGGAAAGGCGCGCTACCTGGGGGCGTCGTCGATGTATGCGTGGCAGTTCGCCAAGGCGCAGCACGTGGCCGAGCGGCACGGCTGGGCGCGCTTCGTGTCGATGCAGAACCACTACAACCTGCTGTACCGCGAAGAGGAGCGCGAGATGATTCCCCTGTGCCGCGACCAGGGCGTTGGGCTCATCCCGTGGAGCCCGCTGGCCCGCGGCTACCTGGCGCGCGCTCCGCAAGCCAAAGCTACCAAGCGTTCCGAGACGGACCGGTTCGGCAAGACGCTGTACGCGGCGATGTCGGACGCGGACCAGCGCGTGATCGCCGAGGTCGACAAGGTGGCGAAGAGCCGCCATGTGCCTCATGCGCAGATCGCGCTCGCCTGGCTGCTCCAGAACAGCGCGGTGACCTCGCCGATCGTGGGCGCGACCAAGATGGACCATCTGGAGGTCGCGGTCAGCGCCCTGGGAGTCAGCCTGTCCAAGGAAGAAACCGCGGCGCTCGAAGCGCTCTACCTGCCGCACCCGACCGCTGGGTTCGGCTGAGCTCGTTGCCTCTTCGCCGCTACTTCGCTTCCTTCGCCATCCAGTACAAGCAACGGAGCAGATCGCCGTCCGGGCTCGGGTACAGGTGCATCGCCCCACCCTGGCAACTGTCGTACTGCGCGCACTCGGCGCACTTGCCCTTCCTGGTCCACGATCGATCGCGCAGCACCTGGTAGCGCGTGTCCCATACGTCCTTCAGGCGTTCGGTGCGGATGTCTCCCTGCAGGAACGCGTCGCCCAGCTCGGGGCATGCGCCGATGCGGCCGTCCGATCGAATCCCGGCGATCGTGATCCCGGCCCGGCACTGGCAGAGATACGGGCGCACGCAGCCCTCGAATCGATTGCCGAGGAAGCCCTCCTCGGAGAACTCGGGGGCAGGCGTGAAGCCGTCCCGACGGCCCGCGCGCACGAACTCCAGGATGGCGCGCACGTCGGCCGCGTCGGGGACCAGATCGGGACGAGCCGCGGCGCGGCCGATGGGCATGACCGGCGCGACACGCCACAACGGAATGCGCAGCGAGGCCACGTGCTCGCGCATCTGGGGCAGCAGCGGGACGACGGGCTTGGTGATGGTGGAGATGATCTCCAGCTTGCCGTTGAAGCCGGCGGTCCTCAGGGCCTCGACGGCACGAGCGACCTTCTGCGAAGCGCCCTTGCCCCGCAGGCGATCGTTGATCTCGGTCGGCGCATCCATGCTGATCGAGATCGAGCCCATGCCCGCGTCGACGAGCTTTCGTGCGCGATCGACGTCGAGGAAGTAGCCATTGGTGACCATGCCGTAGCCGAAGCCCTGCGCGTGCAGCTCGTGGAAAAGGTCGTCGACGCCTTCCTTGAGCAGGGGCTCTCCGCCGGTCACGGCAATCATGATCTTGCGGGAATCGAAGTCGCGGGCGATCTGCCGCACGATGTCGATCCACTGGGAGACAGGCAGCTCGTCGCGCTGGGACTTGGGCGTGCAGCTGCTGCCGCAATAGGCGCAGGCCAGGTTGCAGCGGCGCGTCACCTCGAGAAACACATATCGAAGCGGGTGCTCGACAATGAGCTGCTTCCAGCTCGCGCGATGCTTTTGCCAGAGCAACTCCCTGCGCTGTACTACGTCGCGGGGTTCGACTGCCATGTTCGCTCAGTGGCCGGGGACAGGCGGCGGACCATAGTAGGCTGCGGGCATCTCGTCGCTCGCGTCCACGGGCACCGGTCCGTAGTAGACCATCGGCTGATCGTCCGCCGCGTCGGGCACGCCCGAATCCACCTGGACCGGCCCGTAGTAGACCATCGGCTGGTCGTCCGCCGCGTCGGGCACGCCCGAATCCACCTGGACCGGCCCGTAGTGGACCATCGGCTGGTCGTCCGTCGCATCCGGGATACCGGAGTCGACCTGCGCCGGGCCGTAGTACGCGACCGGCTCCTCGCTCGTGGCATCGGGCGCGCCCTGGTCGGTGGGGGCGGGCGAGACATCCGTTGTGCCGGAGCAAGCGGCGGCAGCTACGCCGAGGGAGGCAATGGCCGAAGCCTGCGTGAACCAGCGAGGGATGGAACCGACGGTTCGGGACATGGGCGCCTCCTAAGAATACCCAAAACGGTATCAGAGCAAGGGCGGCGGGACAAGCAAGGGTTTGCAGCGTGCCATTCGGAGGTGGGCCGTCGGGACGCCACCGGCAGGCCGCCGTCAGCGGTTCACGGCCTCACAGCAGCGGCGGTGGTGTGTAGATCTGCTTGACTTCCGCGCCCCCCACGAACGAGTAGGACCCAGCCGATCCGTAGCCGTGGACTGTGATCCCGAAGTCCTTGTCCCCCTCGACCCGGTGCGCGCCCGATTGCAACCCGCAGTAGATCGTGTCGAACTTCACGCCTTGGGAGGTCGGCCCCGGTACTGTCTGGCAGTCCGCCGGCAGCGCCGCTCCGTCCAGCAGCAGGTTGTTCCCCTCCGGCGTGGCGATAGCCACGTAGTTCTTCGTCCAGTTGTGGCCGGGGCACAGGAACGTGTAGTCCTTGCGGTACTGCTCCGTAGGCGGGAACACGGTGAGGTCCGGATCTCCGATGTAGTCGGCGGTGAAGGACTGGCTCACCAACAGCTGCGCAATCATGATGGGCACCGAGCTATCCGCCGCGATAGTCCCGTAGGACGCGACCTCTCGCATCTCGCCCGGCTGCAGCGTGAAGGAATCGTCGGGGGGCGGCAGCGTCGTGGTGATGGTGGCCGGCTCCGCCACACCCAGGAACCGCAGGACATCCGGCTCCGAGCCCCCGCGCGACGGGCTCTTGGTGATGACGAAGTGCTTGCCCAGTGCGGTGACCGGAAAGATCTCTTCTTCCAGGTGATCGGTGCAGCAGGCGTTGCTGCTGCTCGACGCCCCTGGCGGCGCGATCAGCGATCGCTCCGTGCTGAAGAAGACCTCCACCGGCTGATCCGACTGCACGATCGCTCCCGTCTGGTCGCCCAGGCAATTCGGGATCTCGGCGAGCGTCGCGCAGTCGGAGCGCGATGCGAGGTTCACCACGTCGAACGGCCCGATGGTGAAGTCCACCGTGTCGCCCTTCTTCGCCTCGGGAATCGATTGCGACGCATTGCCCAGGATATCCGCCGCGAGCTTGACCTTGACGTGAGTGTTCGGCGCCACGCCGACGACCGAGATCGCCGTGTGGTCGGGGATTCCCATGTTCTGCAGCGGAGGCGTGCCCGGGATGACCACCGGGTTCGCGGCCGAATAGCCCACGACGCGGTGCAGGGTGCCCAGCGCCGCGCGCGGTAACAGCAGCGACGCATCGTTGGAGAACGAGTTGTTGAACACGTTGAACTGCGTGACGATGAGCGGCGAGCTCGAGGTGATGCGGAACGCGTTCGACGTCACCAGGGTGGACGGCGGTCCTGGGGGATCGGCCTGGCCCTTGTAGTAGCCGGTCAGCTCTCGCGACGGCAGCTCCACTTCGGCTACGTGGCTCGGGTCGATCACCACGGACTGCACGACCTGCGTCTGCGGGGCCTGGCCATAGGGCGCCACGTTCATCTCGATGTTCACGGTGGCGGTGCTCTGGCCAGCGTTGACGATGGCCACACCCCACGGCATGTCCGCTGCGTCGTTCATTCCTCGCTCGTTCGGCAAGTCCACCGCCCAGAACTCGCACCCCACGTACGATCCGGAGCCGGCCAGGACGTCGCACTCCGATCCGCACTTGCCGTTCCCGCACACCTCGCCCTTGGCCGGGTCGCACGTCTGGACGAGGTCCCCAGGCGTACCATCCGACTTGCAGGCGTGCACCTCGTTGCCCACGCACGTGTTTGCGCCCGGCGTGCATTGCGCGCAACCGATGCCCGGCACGCAGGTCAACGGCGCGCAGTCTTGGGGCGTGGTTGGGTTTCCCATGTCGTCGCAGCGCTGGAACTGGCCGCTGATGCAGGTGTTGCAACCGAACATCGAGCCGTCCGGCCCGGCGTCGACGCTACCGCCGCCGCCGCCGGATCCCCCGGTGCCGAAGGTGCTGGAGGACGAGTTCGCCGAGCAGCCCGACCAGCCGACCACCGCGACGGCCGAGGCGAAGATGGCCGTACTCACAAGCCGCGTGCGCCAACGTTTCATGGGACGAGGATAGCAGATTTGTCGCCCCGCAGTTCGCGCCCACGTGCTCTGGTCGCGAACCACAACACTCGTTCCCTAGCCGCAGTGATCTCGGCCACGCCGCCTCGTGCGCGAGGACGTTGGCGTAGCGACGTGCCAGCCGCCAGCGGAGCCTTGGAGATCGGATTCGAGCAAGCCGTGGGAGCGCGCGGCGACGAACTCGGAGGAGCGGGCGCCCTCGAGCGTCTCGACGAGCGGAGGACTGGCACCAGGGCTCGTTGCGTCCCGCTCATTGGACGGCCTCGTGGTTGGTGAACTGCTGGGCGACTGCCCGCATCGCGTCGAGCCGCAAGCGCTCTCGTGCAACCCCGGTGTCGCCCTAGGCCTGTGCCGATCGAGCCTGCTGCAGCGCGCGCTCCGCACTCTGCATGACGGCACCAAGCGCCGCGCGGATGTCTTCCTCGAGCCGCAGACGGCTCGCGAGCACGCGCTCGTTCAGGTCGCCGACGATGCGGGACGAGTTCGTCTCCAAGAGCCTCTCGATGTAGACGGACGCTTCGCGCAACACAGCGTGTTGCGTTCCTTCGCGCGTTCGAAACACGTCCCAGACGAAGGTCGCAGGCCCGCCCTCCAACGTCATCATGTCCGTATAGTGGAGCTTGCTGCGGACCCGGAAGCCCGACTCGGGATCGAGTTGGCGAGCACCCCTACCGCCTGCGCCGTCGGACTCGATCAGGCGCTCCAGAAACTCGTTGCTGAGCGCGACGAAGCGCCGGGAAGCCTCGCGGTATCGTTGTTCGGCCGCCGGCAGCTCGTCGTCGAGCCACCGGTTCAGCCATGCACGCGCCACCTCGCGCGCGAGGTCGAAGCCCACCTTGCGAAGGTCCAACCGCGCACGGCGGTTGCGTGAGCCGCCCGGTGAGCTCTTCGCGCGCCGACGATGTCGCACGCTCGAGGAACTGCGCCTGGTGAGCCTTCGTGTGCTCGTAGAAGCGGTCTTGCTCGGCCTTGAGCAGGTAGCCCAGGTCGCGCAACGACTGCTCCGCACCGGCGATCGCTTCCCGCAGCCTGGCGACTCGCGCCTCGGATTGCTCTAGCGGCGCCACCAGCGCTTGCAGGCTCTCGTCGGCCTCGCGCACGAGAGCGGATGCGATGCGCCTGCGGCCCCGCTCCAACGCTGCGTGCACGATGTTGCGCCCGGAGCTGTCGGCCATGCGCCGAAGCGTGGCGACCAACTCCGGCCAGTCGCGCTCCGGGCCGCCATCCAGGCGATCGGTTGCGCTGACGTGCAGTAGGGTTACGGCTCACCACGACCGTGTTGCATGCGAAGTCTCGTCTTTCCGAAGTGCCGCTGGCGGCGACCGCTGCTCGGGCGGCATGGTCATGCCGGCCAGGAGTCATTGGCTGCCTCGGAAGCGAGGAAGCGGTTGTGGCGGACTCCACCGCCATGGGGTCTCTGTAGCTCGCAAGAGTGCGACCGCCAAGTGGGGCAGGGAAGACAGCGGACCGTGCGACGCCGGCATTCGCCCTTCAGCAGGGCTTTGGCCGCGATGAGCCTGGATTGACGTGCCCTGCAGGTCGCCTTAGGTGCCGTGGGACGGGCGTTGCTGGGAAGCCGCATGGGATCGGGCCCATGAGCCTGCGTGGTGGCGAGCGGGCCATTGTGTCGGCGCGAGTCTCGGATGCGCGGCGACGAGGCCCCTGGTACCGCGCTCTCGCCGTCCGCTGCAGTCCCGGTTGGGTCCGAAACAGCCTTGCAGCGGACTCGGGTCGGCGGGTGCGATAGGGCGTTAGTGGGTCTGCTCGGGCAGGGAACACCGCCGTAGGGCTGGCCCGTTGGATGGGTTGGACGGCCCCGCGGTGTGTCCACGCCAGAAAGCGAGAGTGACAATTATTGACCTTGACTTCGTATCACGTCCGTGCAGGGCGTCCGCGTGGGAGTGATCCGTTGCGCATTATTCTGGCAAAATTCGGGCATGTGCGCATGGGTCTGTACTGTTCGGTCAGACTGTGGTCTGTTACCAAGCTGCCGGCAATCGACATCCAGTCGTCCAGGGGATGCACGGAAGCAGTGGCTGTCTCACGCGGCAGCGTCATTCTCCGGCCGCGTGGCTGAGGTCCATTCGGACAAGGGAGGTTCAGCATGCGCTTGTTAGGTCGAGAACCATGGACATGGGCGGCACTTGTATGTGTCCCGGCCGCCATCTTTGCCTCCGCCGGGTGCGGAGGAGGTGATAGCCAAAGCACTCCGCGCGCGGACACGCCCGATGCTGCCACCGGCGGCTCGGGCGGCTCGGGCGGCCATGCCGGCACCGGCGGCACCGGCGGCACCGGCGGCCAACTCGACGGCGGGCCCGACGCCGAACCCGACGGTTCCACCCAATGTCCGCAGAATCTTGCGCTTTGCGGGACCGATTGCGTGGACACCACCACGAATCCCAACCACTGTGGCGGCTGCGATACCGCTTGCAAGCCGGGCGAGCTTTGCGATGGTACGGGCCAGTGTGCGTTGACCTGCCAGACGGGCTTCCTCCAATGCAATGGAGAGTGCGTGGACCCCGCCACGAGTCTGACGTACTGCGGCGCAAGCGGCGACTGCCAAGGGGACAATGCCGGAAAGGCCTGCGACCCGGGCTACATCTGTGACGGCAACGGGCAGTGCGCACTTACCTGCCAGGCAGGCCTCATCAACTGCGCTGGCAAGTGCGTCGATCCGAACATCAATGAGTCCTATTGCGGCGCTTCCGCCGACTGCCAGGGGGACAACGCCGGAAAGGCGTGCGAGCCTGGATTCGTCTGCGACGGCTCCGGCGTGTGCGCGTTGACGTGTCAGTCCGGCCTCGTCAACTGCAACGGCAAGTGCGTCGACCCCAAGGTCGACAACAGCTACTGCGGGGCCTCCGCCGATTGCCAGGGCACCAACGCGGGCACCACCTGCGCCTCGGGCTACATGTGCGACGGCACCGGCCAGTGCACGCTCAGCTGCCAGGCGGGCCTTCTGAACTGCAACGGCAAGTGCATCGATCCGAACACCAACAACGCCTTCTGCGGGGCCTCGGGTGATTGCCAGGGCACCAACGCGGGCACCACCTGCGACGCTGGCTACGTGTGCGACGGCACGGGTCAGTGCACGCTCAGCTGCCAGGCGGGGCTTGTGAACTGCAACGGCAAGTGCGTCGACCCCAAGGTCGACAACAGCTACTGCGGAGCCTCTGCCGATTGCCAGGTGGAGCCCGCGTTGGCCCCCTGGCAATC
>JAJZQG010000041.1 GCA_021847645.1 Myxococcales bacterium | reverse complement strand
GCCAGTCGTTCTGCCAATCGGGCCTGGGCTGGGGGACGGCGGTCGTGCTCATGCCAGCCCCTTGCCGGATGTCTCCGACCTGGGCCAAGAAAACTGCTAACAGCTATGCCCCTTGCCCGCTGGTTGTACAGCCTCTCAGGGCAGGGGGCGAATGCCAACGATGCAACTGCGATTGGATGACGGGCGGACGCGGGCGCGCAGCCAGAAGGCCCGCGCCCGCTCGAGACGTGGGGACTACTGCGACGTGAGCTGCGCGATGTTCTGCAGGTCGAACGTCAGACCCGCGTTCGAGCCCGCACCCATGTCGCCCTGGTAGTTGTCGCAGTACGTCCAGCTCACGCCCTGATCCAGGCTGAAGCGGTAGACGTAGCCCCAGGTGCCGGCTGCCGGCGCCGTGAACGACGCCTGGTACTCGTCGTTGTTGCCGCAGTCGGTGCACGACACGTTGTAGCCGGCGGTCGTCCACGTCCACCCAGGCTCGTACTCGGGGTTCGCCGTCAGCGGACCGAAGCCGAGCTGCGCGCGCACGTTCGCGTTGGGGGTGCCCAGCCCCGTCACGCCCGAATAGTAGAGGCGGCCATACACGTTCGGCGTCGTCGCTCCCGCCGCAACACTCATGCTCAGCGGAAACTGCGTGTCGCAGTACTGCGCCTCCTCGGGCGTGTCCGACTCGTTCTGCACGATGCACGCGCAGGCGATCGCCAGGGTCGCGCTGTTGCGCGGCGCGGGCGCGGCTACCACGAAGTCGACGCTGTTGTCGTTGCCATCGGCGCACCCGCCCTGCACGCGGAAGCCGGCCGTTGTGTTGGAGAGCACGCCCATGCGTGTTCCTTCGGCGCAGTTCGCCGACGAGCCGTAGCCCACGAAGTCGATCGTCGTCGCGGCGGGCGGGCAGACGCCCGTCGGGTTTGCTGCCGTGCCGTTGATGAGCGCGATCTTTCCGCTCGTGGCCGACATGCTGATCCCGGTGGAGCTCTGGTCCGGAGTCGGCAAGGCCGCGCCTGCGCTGCCGCCGGCGAGTTGGACCAGGAAGTAGCCGCCGCCTGGGACCGAGCCGCTGAGTGCCACGACGCTCCAGCCGTCGCCCGTCGCCGATGCGTACTGCAGCGAGAGGCCGGTGAGGTCGACGGTGGTCGTGCCGCGATTGTGCAGCTCGACGAAGTCGTTCTTGTACACCGTGCTGGTCGAGGTGCTGCCGCCACCACCGTAGATCTGGCTGATCACCAGCGAGCCGTCGCACAGGTTCGGGCTCGTCGTCGTGAAGCCGTTCGGCGTCACGTAGTCCGCCGCCAGCGGCGTCAGGTTGATGCCTTGCGCAGCCGTCGTCACCTTGATCTTGTACGTGCGGTTCACCAACAGGCCTGGCTGCGGCGTGAGCGTCGCCGTCATGTCGCCGTTCGACAGCATCGCGGACGCCGACGAGAATGCGATGCACGACGTGAAGTCGTCGAGCGACACCTGGATCGACCCGGAGCACGGTCCTGCGGTCGTCTGGCCGGTCAGCGTCGCGGGGAGCATCGGGATGTTGAACGTCACGGAGATGTCCGGGCTCGCCGGCACCGTCGCCCCGTCCGCAGGCGAGGTGCTCACGACAACGGGCGCCGGCAGGCAGGTCCCAGCGCTGTCGCATGCCACGCCGCTCTGCGTGCACGGCGTCCCGGCAGGAGCGTTCGGATGCGCGGGCGCGCCGTTGTCACAGACCTCCAGCGTGCACTGGTTGCCGTCGTCCGCCGGCACGTCGCTCGGGTCCGCCACGTTCGTCGAGATGTTGCCCGAGCCGTCGCACTGATCGCTCAGGCAATCACCCGGCGTCGGGTTCGCCACCACGGTCCCCGACGCCACGTCCGTCGAGCTGCACATGCCCCCGTTGCACGCAAACGTCTTGCACGGCGTGTCCGTCCCGCAGTCGCTCGCTACCAGGCATTGCACGCAGCTGCCGTTGCCGTCGCACAGAACCCCGCCGTTCTGCGTACAAGCCGTCCCCGAGTTCGCGTTCGGATGGGCTGGCGCACCGTTGTCGCAGACCTCGAGCGTGCATTGGTTGCCGTCGTCCGCCGGTACGTCGCTCGGGTCCGCCACGTTCGTCGAGATGTTGCCCGAGCCGTCGCACTGATCGCTCAGGCAATCACCCACAACAGGGTTCGCCACCACGGTCCCCGGAGACACGTCGATAGTGCTGCACGTCCCGCCGTTGCACACAAACGTCTTGCACGGCGTGTCCGTTCCGCAATCACTCGCCGCGACGCAGTTCACGCAGTTGCCGTTGCCGTCGCAATACAGGTTCGTCCCGCAGGTGCTGCCGGACGCCACGTTCGCGTGCGACGGCGTGCCGTTCGTGCACACGTCGGTCGTGCACGCGTTGCTGTCGTCGGGCACGTCGTTGTCGTCCACGACGCTTGTGACATTGCCCGCACCGTCGCACTGGTTTACGTGACAATCGCCGGCCGTCTGGTTCGTCGTATTCGTGCCCGCCGCAACGAACGACGTGCCGCACTGGCCGCCGTCGCAGGTCGCTGTCACGCACTCGTTCGCGGGCGTCGGGCAGTCGGACGCGGCCGAGCACGTGCCGCCGCTTCCTGCCGCGCCGCCGGTGCCGCTTCCTGCCGTGCCGCCGGTGCCGCTTCCTGCCGTGCCGCCGGTGCCGCTTCCTGCCGCGCCGCCGGTACCGCTTCCTGCCGTGCCGCCGGTGCCGCTTCCTGCCGTGCCGCCGGTGCCGCTTCCTGCCGCGCCGCCGGTGCCGCTTCCTGCCGTGCCGCCGGTGCCGCTCCCAGCCGTGCCACCGGTGCCGCTTCCGGCCGTGCCACCGGTGCCGCTTCCGGCCGTGCCGCCGGTGCCGCTTCCGGCCGTGCCGCCGGTCCCCCCGCTATCACTGCTCCCGCAACCAACTGCGAGCCCTGCGATCCCAACCCACGCAGCAAGCCAGAACCATCTCATCACGACCGCTCCTTCCTCGGATGCCAACGCAAACGATATGCAACGAACGAATCTCGGCCACGTCCGGGCAACGTCAAGTCCCAGCTCGGTGCTAACACAACCTGCCCCGGGTGGCGACCCGACTCAGCCCGGACGTGTCCTCGAACGGCCGGCCTCCCGTGCTCGCGCTCGATGGGCGGCTCAGAAGAAATGCAGGGCCGGAGCCTGCCGATCCGCCTGTTCGCAAGGCTTCACGCACGACCCGTCCGACGGTGCCGGCACACGCGCGAGCGCGCCTTTACAGAAACAGCTCGGGCTCGCGGCGCGCGGGGCAAGTTCGCAGCAGCCAGTTGCGCACCTTGTCCACCGCGGGATTGCTCAAGACACGAGCCCCGGTTGGGCAGTGCTTGACGCAGGCGGCACAGCGGATGCAGAGCCTGACGTCGGTCTCGACCTCGGTGCTGCAGTGCACGGCCCCCGTGGGACACACCGAAGCGCATGTACCGCAGAGAGTGCAGTCTGCAGCGCGTGTTACCGGGGGAGGGGCCGGCTCGGCGTGCGGCTCGCGATACGGACGCTTGCCCGGGACTTGGGCCAACGGAACCGGCGGACCCGCGTTGAGCTTGTCGCGCACCGAGCCACCAAATGCCCGCGCGATCGCCAGATCGTCGGCGTCGGGGCGCCCCGGCGCGAGGGGATGCCCGGCGTCGGAGTACGCATGCTCACCCACGAATGCCGCGCCCGCAACAACGCAGTAGCCCGCGTCGGTCACCAGGTCGCTAAGCTCCAGCAGGGCGTCCTCCCAGGCGCGATTGCCGTACACGACGACCGGCACGGCAGGCAAGCCCACGCTTGGCGCACGAAGGGTTCGGTACAGCGCCGCGGCATTCACCTGCACACGCCCGAAATACACGGGCGCGCCAATCAGCAGGCACTGCCCTGCAAGCCGCGGAGCGGACAGGCGGGCGCCGGGTGAACTCACGTCGAGTGTCGTCGTGGACGACGCACCGAGACCGTCGGCAATGGAGTGGATCACGCTGCGGGTGGTGCCGGTCGGCGAGAAGTAGAGAAGATCGAGGGATTGTGGCATGGATTCGTTGATGTCAGGGAGCGTTCGCGCAGCGATGATGACGCGCGCGGACGTCCTGGGCAAGGGATCGGTCAGCGAAGCTGTGCTGTCGTGGAGGGATGTTCGAGACACCTCTCAGCGGTCGTGATGAGCTTCTTTCCGATCGCTTCGGACGATCCCATGCTACGCCGCCGTGCCGCCAACGACGCCGGCGGTCGTCTTGGGGCAAGCGGCGAGCGTCACCACGTTGACGTGGAACCGCGCCTCCTGTATCCACACGGCGCGCGGTCATGCTCTAGGCCAATTCAGGGCCACCCAGACCTCGGCGAATGGGTGGTCATGCCTTCTGCTCTTCCTCAGCTCTGCTGCGCGCGCTATCGCGATGTCCCGACGCTTGGGAATGTCGCCCTCGTCGTCGTCGATTTCCAGCGGGTCTTCACCGACCCCGCGTCCCCGGCATTCCTCCCCGACGCTCCGGCCGCCCTGCGCCGCGCGCAGCGTCTGCTTCGGTATTTTCGGGACGCCGCTCGACCAATCGCCTTCACGTGGCACGCCCATCGCGCCCCTCCCGGCGGACCTGGCCTCGGCTCCTGGTGGTCGCACTTCATCCTTGTGTCGGACTGCCTGGCCGCGATCGATCCTCATCTCGCCCCGCGGCCCGGCGAGCCCGTCTTTCGCAAGGAGCGCTACTCGGCATTCCATCGCACCCGCCTGCGCGCTTGGCTCGAAAGTAAGGGCGTGACCACCGTCGTGCTCGCCGGTGTGATGACCCATGTCTGCGTCGATACCACGGCCCGCGACGGCATCTCGCTGGGATTCGACGTGATCATCGCTGCCGACGCCTGCGCGTCGAAGTCTGCCGCACTGCACGAAGCCTCGCTGCAGTGCCTTTCTCACGCCGTGGCCAGGGTGGTGACGGTCAGGCGTCTCGGCGCGGTCATCGCGGAGGTCCAGCGATGAGCCCGCATGAGAGTCCGCTGATTGTGGTGGGTGCCGGCCCAGCAGGTATCGGCGCCGCGGTCGAAGCGCGGCGGTCCGGCGCAGACGTCGTGCTGGTCGACAGCAGCGGAGTGGCTGGCGGCACCATCCGTATCGCCCATGAAGTCCGTAACGTGCCATTCTTGCCCGACCGATCGCCAGGGACCTTGGTGGCGGATGGACTGTGCGCGTTCGCCCACCGCTGGCAGCTCGACGCGATCGCCCATGAATGTCTGTCCGTCGAGCGTGACGGCGACGGGGTCGTGGTCGTCACCCGCGACGGCGCGCGAATCAACGGCTGCGGCGTTGTCCTGGCCACGGGCGCCCGGCCTTTGGTGCCAATCGTCGCGGGGCTGCCCGGCGTGCTCGAGCCGCCGTGGGCCTGTAGCGCGCCTGACGCTTGCCGCGCCGGGTCCATCGCTTCGGCCGCCATCGTGGGCGCGTCCGACGTTGCCTTCGATCAGGCGCGCTGGCTCCGGGCACGCGGGGTCGTCGTCACCGTGCTCTGCCGGGCTGCCGTGCCCAGAGCGCCGGCCTGGCTCGTCGCGGACGCGTGCGCGGAAGGCGTCGCCCTCCGCACCGCGACGAGCGTGGCTTGCGGCTCCGTTGCCCGATCGCGGTGGGTTCTTCGGCTCGACTCCGGCGGAGCGGGGGACGAGCTCGAGGTAGACCGGATCGTGGCCGCAGCCGGGCGTGCGCCGGCCTGGCGCGGGTCGATTGCGATCGAGCCGCAGGCCATGAACCGGGTGAGGGTGGCCGGCGACGCGGTCGGACGGCGCGCCCGGCACGTGGTTGCGGCGTTGGGAGATGGTTGCACGGCCGCAGCCGAGCTGTTGGCCGCTCGGGAAAGGGAATCATGATGCAAGTGGTCGAGCTCGCGGGGCGAGAGGACATCGCCCGGGTCTTCGTGGCGCGTATGCGCGAATCTGAGCGCTCGCTCGTGGAGTGCGTCGGCGCGGTGGATCCGGCGCTGCCCCGCAGCGACAAGATGGTAATCGTCGTGTCGACCCAGCTGGGTTGTCCGGTCGGATGCGCCATGTGCGACGCCGGCACTGCCTACTACGGCAACCTGACCGCGGCGGAGATTCAGGCTCAGATAGACCTGGTCCTGCGTGAGTGGGCCGGGCCCCAGGCCTCCTCGTGCCGCAAGCTCAAGGTGCAATTCGCACGCATGGGAGAACCGGCTCTGAACCCGGCCGTGCTCGCGGTTATCGTGTCGCTCGCACAGCGACAGGATCTCCCGGGACTGATGCCGTGCATTGCCACCACCGCGCCCGTGGCCGGCGCACGATGGATGCGCGAGCTCATTGAAGTCCGCAATCGTTGGTTCGGCCGGGGCCGCTTCCAGATCCAGCTTTCCGTGCAGTCGACCAGCGAGGACGCGCGCGATCGGTTGATCCCCATCGCCAAGTGGACCCTGCCGGAGCTGGCGCAGTTCGCCCGGGCCTCGACACGCCCGTCCGACCGCAAGATTGCGCTCAATTTCGCCTTGGCTCCGGGTATTGAGGTCTCTGCCGACAAGCTGGCGAAGCTGTTCGACCCTCGCGTCTGCATGGTGAAGCTCACGCCGCTCAACCCGACGACCCGCGCGGTGCAAAACAATCTGTCAAGCTCGTTCGGGCCCGGCGGCGAGCACCGTGTCGTCCAGCTCGTGAACGACATCCGCCGCCATGGATTCGATTGCGTGGTGAGTACCGGCCTGCCCGAGGAAAGCGAGATGCGAACGAGCTGCGGTCAGCTCGCGCGTATTCGGGGAGCAACGATTCACTCGTCCGAAGCGACCGGGATACCCCCGCAGTCGGCGTAGGCTCTCTCCCGTGGACAAGGCGTTGCCATTCACCCGGCCGAATCACCGTGACCGCAATCCCGACACCGTCCTGACCTTCCGGTTCATTGATGATGTCGGCGAACGCAAAGGTCCACGAACCCTGCCACGGCGAGGCGCAATCCACCGGCACGACCCACGCACAGCCGCCGAGACAATCATGACCGACGCGTGCGGCCGGAGCGCTTCCGTCGCTGGAACCGCAGACACCTCACTCGTGGGAGCGAAGCTCGCGTTCGGCCTGCTGCCAGTCGTCGTCGTGGTGTCCGTGCCGGCCGCCGCGCGCCAGGAAGATGTGGTAGGCGCGTTCGGCGATCTGCTCGTGCGTGGGGCGCTCGCCCTGCGCTTGGCCGGCCTGGCGGGCCGCCTGCGCTGTCGCGCTGCCCGATGCATCCAACGAGCCCGTTCCCCGCAGGGAAGCCGCTTGCCTGGTGGGCGCGATTGCCCCGCGTCGCGGCTTCGCAGGCGGGCTTGCCTCCTCCGCGGACGGGCGCCTTGCCTGGCTCGTCTCGATCGTCGCAGGCTCCACAGCCGCCATTGGCTTCTGACTGCGTGACATGGGAGCCTCGGCCGGGACCGCAGCCCTCTTCTTGTCGGATGCGACGTTGGCGGACGGCTTCTTGTTCGATGTTGCCATGTTCTATCCCCTACGCGCCCGCTGTGGACGAACCGGTCGTGCTCCCCCGGAAGGCGCGGGCTGACGACACCGGGTCGTCCCTCCCGCGGGGATTGCTCCCCTAACACCATGCCCGGTTGCCATGAGCGCTCTCACAACGCAGTCTGCATTCGCATGGACAGGCAGGAGCGGTCAAGCAGAAAGTGACTCCAGCATGAGTTACTAACGACGACCCCCGCGCCGCGGCGGACTTCCTCGTTGGCGGCGATTATCGCTTTCACCCGCATGAGGCAGTCGGCGTTGGGCCCCGTCGCCGGACTATCGGCATGTTCCAGCTCCATGTGCGGGCAGGCCATCGGCGGCGCGTCCGGGGACCACGGTTCAAGGCGCTCGCGGGCGCCTGACCCTTGCCCGGTGCCTGGTCGCGCTCGGCACCGTCACGTTCGGCGACCGCGAACCGGGGTGCCGGCAAAGACCCGTTTGGTCGTTCCCACTCCCCAACGCGCCCCTTCGGTTGTAGCTTTTGCCCCTCAACCCGGAGAGGCGCCACCATGTTGTCGTTCCACAAGGACCCCGCGATCGCCGAGCAGCAGATGGAGGCGATCATCTTCTCGCTGACCGCGTTCGGCTACATCGACGGCGACTTTGCCCGCAGCGAGAAGGAGTACATCCAGAACTACATCGCAGAGCTGGTGCGGCAGCGTGCGCGCGAGGCCGCGTCGCCGGCGCAGCCCGTGCCCCGCGACGTGATCGACCGCTGGACGCTGCACTTCCACGAGGCCCTGGACCGCATCGACCAGGAGATCCAGGAGCTGTTCACCGAGAGCGTGGCCGACGGCGAGGATCAGCTCCAGTTCGTGCTCGCCAAGCTCAAGCTCCGCGCGTTCGAGATGTTCCGCCGGTTCGACGAGAACATGCGGGCCGGGCTGCTGGGGACGGTGGACGAGCTGATGCACGCGGACGGCGTGGTGCACGTGAACGAGCAGAAGTTCCGCAACGAGCTGGGGGCACTGCTGTCGGCCCCTATCGAGCTCGACGAGCTGGAGCTCGAGCCGCTGCCCGAGGGAGCGGTGGTGTTCGACGAGGTGCGTCCGCTGCACGCGCGGGAGAACGACCACCCCTTCCTCAAGAGTTTCGAGTGGAACTACGCGAGCGACCCCGACACGTTCAAGAAGCAGTCCGCGACGGACCTGGACCTGATCAAGCGCTTCACGGCCAAGCTCGAGGAGCAGAGGGCCGAGGGCAAGGGCAGGCTGGCGGGAGCGGCGGACTTCGGTGCGTTTTCGGGCTCGGAGCCCTTCCTCGACGGCCACGTGTACGTGGTGCCTCCCAAGGCGGGCAAGGACTACGAGCTGCTGGTGCTGGGCGACCTGCACGGCTGCTACTCGTGTCTGAAGGCCGCGCTGCTGCAGGCCGACTTCTTCGAGAAGGTCCAGGCTTACCACCGCGATCCTGCCAACAACCCCAACGTGATGGCGGTCTTCTTGGGGGACTACATCGACCGCGGACGCTTCTCCTACAACGGCATCCTGCGCACGGTCATGCAGCTGTTCCTGGCCGCCCCGGACAACGTGTTCGTGCTGCGGGGCAACCACGAGTACTACATCGAATACCAGGGCCGCGTGCTCGCCCCGGTGCGCCCCTCCGAGGCCATGAGCTCGCTGCAATCGATTGCCCCGCAAGAGCTGTTTGCCACCTACATGAAGCTCTTCGAGGCGCTGCCCACCATGCTGGCGTTCGACAAGACCCTGTTCGTGCACGCCGGCATCCCCCGCGACGATACCTTTGCCGAAAAGTACAAGGGGCTCGAGTCGCTCAATGACCCGGACCTGCGCTTCCAGATGCTCTGGAGCGACCCGAGCGAGGCCGACTCGATCCCGCTGGAGCTGCAGAAGGCCAACGCGCGATTCCCCTTCGGCAAGCATCAGTTCAAGCGGTTCATGTCGAGGATCGGCTGCACCACCATGATCCGCGGCCACGAGCGGATCGTGGAGGGCATGCGCCGCATCATCGACGAGCCTGAGGCGGTGCTGGTGAGCTTGTTCTCCGCCGGTGGCAGGACCAACGACGACCTGCCCGAGAAGAGCAACTACCGCGAAGTTCGGCCCATGGCGTTGACCATCCGGCACAAGGACGGAATCAACGTGCTGACGCCCTTCGAGATCGACTACCAGCGATTCAACGACCCGCGCTACAACGCATTTTTCCGCGATCGGCTCGGCGGGTAGAAAGGCAACGCAGCGGCGCAGAGACGTCCGTAGCTGCGCGTCTCTGTGCCTTTGCGCCTCTGCGTTCTTCCGTCTGGCGCCTCGCCAGCACCGGCGGCTTCACCCCGGCCGCGTTTTTTGGTACCAAGAAGCATGGCGGACAAGACCTACGAGATGCTCTGGGACTGCCGGTACTGCGGCACCCGCAAGAACCTCGGCAAGACACACCGGCATTGCCCCAACTGCGGCGCTCCCCAGGATCCCAACGCGCGCTACTTCCCGCCGGATAGCGAGAAGATCGCGGTCGAAGACCACCAGTATGTCGGCGCGGACGTGCTCTGCCCCGCCTGCGGCACCGCCAACAGCCGTAATGCCAACAACTGCGGTGGTTGCGGCAGTCCCCTGCAAGGTGCCAAAGCCGTCCAGCAACGCACCGACCGCGTCGTCGCCGAGGGCCAGGCGTTCCAAGGCGACAGCGCCCAGGCGGCCCGGGCCGAGCACGCGCAGCAGGCCGCAGCCGCCGGGCAATCGCCGCCCGCCCCGGCCCCCTCGCCCCCCAAGACCAAGAGCTCGGTGGCCAAGGGCTGCGCCCTCTTCGGCATCTTGGGCTTCGTGCTGCTGGTGGTGATCGTCGCCGGTGGCGTGTTTGCCTACAACAAGTGCGGCGCCAAGGCCTCCGTGCTGCAGGTGGACGGCCACTCCTGGGTACGGGAGATCGCTGTCGAGCAGTACCGGGCCGTGGAGCAGTCCGACTGGTGCGACAAGATGCCGGCCGGCGCCAAGGTCATCTCCCGCAGCAAGGAGAAGCGCTCCACCAAGAAAGTGGAGGACGGCCAGGACTGCCAAGTGCGCAAGGTGGACCAGGGCGACGGCACCTTCAAGGAGAAGAAGGAGTGCACGCCGAAGTACAAGGAGGAGCCGGTCTACGACGACAAGTGCCGCTTCAGCGCGTTCGAGTGGAGGCCGGACCGCACCGAGAAGGCGACGGGCTCCAGCCTGCAGGACACGCCCAGGTGGCCCGACGTCAACCTCGCGCGCACCGGCACGTGCGAGGGCTGCGAGCGCAAGGCCGCGAGCAAGGAAACCTACACGGTCCGCTTCGTGGATGCGACGTCGAAAACCGAGCAGAAGTGCGACTACTCCGACATGGGCAAGTGGCAGTCCTTCAAGGAAGGCTCCAAGTGGACAGGCAGCATTGGCCGATTGTCCGGTGAGCTCGACTGCGACAGCCTCAAGCCCGCGCCCTAGAACGCCCACCGACGCCGTAGTCGCGCCCGTGCCTCGATCGCGCGCAATCCTGGCCCTCAAGACGCGTTCTGTCACGCCCCGGCAGGGCCTGCGAAGAAACAACGGAACCTTGCGACGCTTGACGTGTCCAGCGGCCGCGTGAGACCGTGGACCACCGATTGAAATACACCTGTACCACGGAGCGCCCCATGTCCGCATTGCGCCTGTGTCTCGCCCTCGGACTCCTCGTTGCCGTTGAGGGATGCTGCAGCGGAGTCAAGACTCCGGCGGCCCGTAAGTCGTTTATCGACTCGTTCAACGATAAGAAGAACGGTTGCGTGCTCACCGGTACCTCGTCGGACCTGACGAGCATCGAGCTGAGCTGCGCATCGCAGGAGCTCGCCAAGCTCGCGCCGCAAGTCAAGGGAACCTGCGGCGCCTACCAGCTCGTCGGCTTCGCAACCATGGCTCTGAAGGCCAAGGACGGCTCCGCGACCTGCGACCTGTCCAAGGACTGCAGCTGCGACTAGGCCAACCGGCAGCTCTACTTGGACACGGGCCGGAGCTGCTTGCGGACCTTCTTGGTGAACGTCTGCGTGCAGCTTCCGTGGCTTCCCTCGTACTCGATGATCTCACGGATCAGCCGCGCCTTGGTCTCGGCCGAGAGCGCGTTGCTGTCGCGCACCTCCGTCGCCAGGTGCCCCCCCTCAAAGGTCTCGGGCCACTCGGGCTTCTTCTCCGCGACTGCCGCCTTCTCCTGCTTGCGGAAGTGCGACGGCTTGGTCTTGGTCACGTCGCGCAGCAGCGAGGTGTCCGCCGACCGACGCCCCGTTCCATGACACGCCGGACACCTGTTGGTCAGGCCGAACGAATTGTGGATGTGTCCGTCGCCTCCGCAAACCCCGCACTCGTCACCGATCATCGTGTCCCCCTGCGTCCCGCTCGACATGCGCACGTTGGATCATGGTTCACGCTAGACCACGAACTCGCGTCCCGCACCCCTCTTTCGACCCGGTCCAGGATTTACCGCTCACGACAGCGACACCCACAGCACCAGTAGGCCCAGAACGATTCGGTAGTAGCCGAATGGCTCGAGCCCCCTTCGCTGCAGGTAGTGGACGAACGCCGCCACCACCGCCCACGCCACCAGGAACGACACGATCATGCCCGTGGCGAGCGCAGGCACGCCTACGCCGTTCAGCAACTCGGCCCGCGCCTTGTACAGATCGAAGAGCGTCGCCGCTCCCAGCGTGGGCAGCCCCAGCAGGAACGAAAAGTCCGCCGCGGTCGCCGTCGACAACCCCGCCAGCTGGCCCGCCACGATCGTGCTCATCGAGCGCGACGCCCCCGGCCACAGCGCAAAGCACTGCCCGAAGCCCACGACCAGCGCGCGCTTCCAGGTCACCTGCTCGACCCCCACGAGGCCCGTCGTGCCCCGCGCACGGCGCACGCGCTCGATGACGATCATCAGCACCCCGCCCACGACCAGCGCGCCCGCAACCGGGATGGGCCCGAACAGCAGCGCCTTGATCACCTTGTGCAGCGCGAGCCCCACCACCGCGGCGGGCAAAAACGCCACGACCAGCGCCACCAGCAGACGCACCGACTCTGGCTGGCGCGAGAACAAGCCCCGCAAGCGCGTGCCCAGCAGCGCCCGGTAGTGCACCGCAACCGCCAGGATCGCCCCGAGCTGGATGACGATGTCGAAGGACTTCGACGCGTCGCCCCGCAGCCCCATTACTCGACTGGCGAGGATGAGATGCCCGGTCGACGAAACCGGAAGGTACTCGGTCACGCCTTCCACTACGCCGAGGATGAACGCCTGGAGCAGAGTCATCGCATCACAAGGCCGTCCGTTGTCCGCTCGTGCGCGTGCTCAGTGGTGGGCCAGGCGCGTGATGCCCGGGTGCGTTGGATCGCCCGGCTCGTGACGCGGGTTGCGCGTCTTGCGCTCCCCGTCGCGCCCCTTTTGCGCCGTCAGGATGTCCTTGTCGTAGATGAACTGGTCGCGCGAGTCGTAGGGAACCGGATGCTCGCCCGTGTCCATCCGGATCGCGTCGCATGGGCAGGCTTCCACGCAGAAGCCGCAGAAGATGCACCGCAGCTCGTCGATCACGAACTTGGCCGGGTACCGCTCGTAGCCGCGACGCTTGTCCCCCTCGGGATATTCTGCCGGCTCGATGTAGATGCACTGCGCCGGGCATGCCGTCGAGCAGCACAGGCAGGCGACACAGCGCGGCGAGCCGTCCTCGCGCAGCGTGAGCCGGTGCACGCCCCGGTTGCGCAGCGGATACGGCCGCTGCTGCTCCGGGTAGCTGATCGTGTTGATGCCGTCGTCCAGGGCTTCGAGCACCGGGTCATTGCGTTGGCCGAAGACCAGCTCCTTCGTGTTCTTGAAGAAGTGCTTCATCAGCACGGCCATGCCCTTGGCCGTCTCGGGCACGTAGGCCTGCACCAACATCGAGCGCTCGGCCCGAGGTACCACCTTGCCGACGATCCCACCGCCCTTGCGTACCGGTTCGCTCATCTTGTCATCTCACTCGTGCTCGTGCTCCGCGCTTACGCCTGCATCGGCTTGGTGACCGTGCGCCCGATCTTCGCGACCATCTCGGCGGAGGTCGACAGCACCGTGCGCTCCTTGTGCACGGGAGCCAACAGCCAGCGGACCGCCGCCACCGCGCCTACCAGCATCGCCGCCGCAAGCACCATCTGGGTGAGGTCGCCCGCCGCGTCGAGCGCGTTTTGCACCGTCAGACTCGTGTTCTGAAGCACCAGGATCACCACGCCGGTAACCAGGATGTTGACCAACGACAGGGGCAGGATGCCGCGCCAGCACAGCTTCATCAGCTGGTCGTAGCGGAAGCGCGGCAGCGTCCAGCGGATGACGACCTGCAGCCAAGCGAAGCCGAGGACCTTGGTGAAGAACGCCAGCACCGAGATGATGACCACCATCAGCTGGCTCATCTGGTACTGGAAGAACATCGTGTCGCCCAGCTGGATGGTGATGCCGTCGCGGTGCAAGAACGGCAGGTTCCAGCCACCGAAGAACAGCGTGACCATGATCGCGGACGACGTGACGACCTCGATGTACTCGGAGAAGAAGAACATGCCGAACTTCATGCTCGAGTACTCGGTGAAGTAGCCGACGATCTCGCTCTCGCCTTCGGGCAGGTCGAACGGGATGCGCTTGGTCTCGGCGACGGCCGCGATGAAGAACAGAAAGAAGGCGACGGGCTGCACGAAGATGCCCCAGGCGTTGTCGCCCTGCCAGCGCACCATGTCTTCGGGGCGCAGCGTTCCGTAGATCATGAACAGGCCCACCAGGGTCAGGCCCAGGGTGACCTCGTAGCTGACCATCTGTCCGGCTGCACGCAGTCCGCCGAGCAGCGAGTACTTGTTGTCGCTGGCCCAGCCGCCGACCGCTGCGCCCAGCACGCCGGTGCCCGCCATGGCGAAGATGAACAGGATGCCCACGTCCAGGTTGGCGACCTGCATCGGGATCGCGCCTTCGGAGCAGACGCCGTTGCGCGCGACCGCGGGCAAGACCTGGGACAGCAGCAGCTTGCCGCTCGGATCGGTGGCGAAGCACAGCACGTCGCCGAAGGGGATGACCGCCAGCACAACCAGCGGCGGGAACAGGGCGATCATCGGGGCAACGGAGTGAAGGAGCTTGTCGCCGTTCTTGGGGACGAAGTCTTCCTTCCAGATCATCTTGATGCCGTCGGCCATGGTGTGCAGCAGGCCGATCAACCGCAGCTTGAAGCCCTCCTTGGGCACCTTCAGGGCGCTGTAGATGCCGAACACGGCCAGCACGACGGCGAGTACCACCGGGCCGGCGACGACCAGCTGGGGCTTGAGCTGCTTGGAGAGGTCGGAGCCGCGCGCGACGAAGGGGCCGACGAACACCACGATGTGGGCGATCAGGCCGGCGTAGAAGACCTTGCGCGGGTCCTTGACGGTCTTGGCGAGGAACTCCTCGAGGGGGTTGCTGGCGCCGCGTCGAACCGACCAGGCGGTGAGCATCGCCAGGCCGACCCAGGCGAAGAGCACGGCCAGCTCGAAGGTGATGACGACGCGCTCGTTGGCCCGCGCGTTGGCGAAAGCGGTGGCGGGCACCGTACGCCAGATGATGCCCCAGGCGGCAACCAAGCCGCCGACCAGGATGGCCGGACCAGCGAACATGGCCTGTGCTGCCCAGGCGGGGAGCACGAACCGTGCGCGGTTGGGGCCGACGCGGTCCTGGATCATGGAGCTCATGCGCCGGTCGTTCCAGGTCAACGCACCGCCCACGCCCAGGCAGAAGCCGATGAGCACTGCGATCTTGATGAAGCTCGCGATCAGGTCGATTAGGCTCATTGTCCCAGCTCGCCTCTCAGTTTCCCGCCGAAGCCTCGTCGGCCTGCGCCGGCTCCTGCGCCTTCTCCGGAGCCTTCTCCGCAGGGGCGGGCATCGCACTCTGAAGGTCCTTGAACGTCTTGAACGGCGCCGTCTCGCCGGCGGCGTCCAGGATGCGCAGCAGCGTCTCCCACGCGGGACGCGCGTCTTCCACCGGCTGGATCGCCTTGGCGCTGTGCTGCGCCATGCCCTTGGCGTTCACGAAGGTTCCGTCGGACTCCGCCCAGGAACACGCCGGAATCAGCGCATGGGCGGCCTTCTCGAGCGGGCCCTTCCACACGCCCACCACCGCCAGGAACGTCAAGCGATCGAGCACGCTCGCCGTCGGCTCGGCGTCCATCGGCACCGACGAGCCCAGCGCGATGGCGTGCGTGACCGCCCCGGATTCAATGGCCGCGACCAACTCTTCGAACGACTTGGGCGTCGAGCCCGCCACCAGCGCCACACCCGCCGTGTTCGGGTTCTTGTCCGCATGCCGCAGCAGCGCGTCGCCTTCTCCACTCGCCTTGCCCGTCACGTACAGGCCGTCGAACCCCAGCTGCTTGGCCAGGGACACCAGCGCGAAGTTGTCCTCGTTGGAGTGCTGCGCGCTGAGCACCACCGCGACCTTGTTCTTGGGCGCTTCCTTCAGCGAGCCGCCGACCACGTGGATCGCTCGCTCGACCGTGGACTTCTTGCCGTCGACGCGCGCGAGCGCGATGCGGTCCTTGTGCACGGCGCCGTAGCTGAGCATGCCCTCGTCGCACATCCAGTACTGGTTGACGTCCTTGTTGTCGCGCGGACGATGCCGGTAGACCTTCTGGTAGCGCGGGTCGAAGTCGAGCCAGGCGTTGCAGCCGGTGGCGCAGCCCTGGCAGACGGTCTTGGCGCTGCGCAGGAACCACACGCGCGCCTTGAAACGGAAGTCCTTGGAGGTCAGGGCGCCGACCGGGCAGACGTGCTCGGTCATCAGCGTGTAGGCGTGGTCGAGCTGACGTCCGGGCGAGACCGTGATCTCGGCGAGGTTGCCGCGCTCGCGCTTACTCAGCACCGGGTCCTTGACCACGTCGCGGCAGAAGCGCACGCAGCGCGTGCACACGATGCAGCGCTCCGCGTCGTACACGATGGTCGGCCCGAAGGACACGCCCTTGGGCTTGTGGATGACCTCGTCGCGCATGCGCTTGGGCGTGCGCATGTGCTCGAGCCAGTAGTCTTGCAGCTTGCACTCGCCAGCCTGGTCGCAGATGGGGCAGTCGACCGGGTGGTTGAGCAGCAGAAACTCCTGCACCGCGTGGCGAGCCCGGATCACGTGAGGGCTGGTGTCGCTCAGCACCTCCATGTTGGGCGTGACCGTCATCTGACAGGCGGGCTGCAGCTTGGGCTTCTTGACCACCTCGTAGTCGCCCTTGTCCTTGTCGAGCTCGAGCACGTCGAGCATCATGGCCGGACGACCGGGCGGGGGCAGGATCTCGACCAGGCACATGCGGCAGTTGGCCGCTACGGCGAGACCCGGATGCCAGCAGTAGTACGGGATGTCGACCCCGGCGCGGTAGGCCGCCATCAGGATCGTGTCGCCGTCCTCGTAGGGGACTTCCTTGCCATCAATCTTGAACGTGGGCATGGGCATTTCCCGGCGGACTCAGTGGTCGCACTCGCCTCCAATCATGTTGAGCGAGCCGAACGTGGGGATGATGTCCGGAATCATCTGGCCCGTGATCAGCTTCGAAAGCCCGCCCACCAAAGAAAAGCTCGGGGGACGGATGCGAACGCGGTACGGCGTGCCGGAGCCGTCGGACACGATGTAGAAGCCCAGCTCGCCATTGGCCGCCTCGGTGTAGCCGTAGGCTTCGCCCTTGGGGACCGGGATGCCTTCCATCACGATCTTGAAGTGACGGATCGTGGACTCGATCGTGGTGTAGACCTCGCTCTTGTCGGGGAAGACGAAGCGCGGATCGGCCACGTTGACCGGACCGTCATCGGGCATCTGATCCAAGGCCTGCTCGATGATGCGCGCACTCTGCGCGAGCTCCTCCACGCGCACCATGAAGCGGTCGTAGTTGTCGCCGTTGGTGCCGATCGGTACGTCGAAGTCGAACCGATCGTAGACCAGGTAGGGATGCGCCTTGCGCACGTCGTAGGGCACGCCCGTGGAGCGCAGCGACGGCCCCGTCCAGCTCAGGGCGATCGCGTCTTCGGCCGAAATGGCCGAGACGCCCATCGTGCGATCCATGAAGATGCGGTTGTTCTGGAGCAGCGAGACACCTTCGGCGTTGGCCGCGAGGACCTTGGGCAGCGCGGCGCGCACGGCGTCCTTGAAGTGCGCGGTGGGGGGCTGGGCCATGCCGCCCACGCGGGCGAACGAGTGCGTGACGCGGGCGCCGGTCTCTTCCTCGAAGATGTCGTAGATCATCTCGCGAGCCCGGGTCCACCACAGGAACGGCGTGAAAGCGCCCAGCTCCATGCCCATGGCCGCGTTGCACACCAGGTGGTCGGCCATACGGGCCAGCTCGCCCATGATCACGCGGTAGTACTGCGTGCGCTCCGGCACCACCAGGCCGCACAGCTTCTCGACCGTCAGCGCGTAGCCCACGTTGTTGAGCATGGGCGACGAGTAGTTGCAGCGATCGACATACGGAAACACCTGGTTCCAGGTGCCGCGCTCGCAGCTCTTCTCGAAGCCGCGGTGCAGGTAGCCGATCTGCACGTCGGCCTTGAGCACCGTCTCGCCCGACAGGTCGAGCACGATGCGCACCGTGCCGTGCATGGCCGGGTGCGACGGCCCCATGAGCAGCTGCAAGGGATCGGCGGGCAGCGCGAGGGAGTTCTCGTCGACTTCGATGTCGAGGGGTTCCATCTACTCACCGTCCTTCTGGTAGTCGAGGTGCTTGCGGCCGAAGCTCATGCCCTCGTCGGGGCCGAAGGGGTCGAGCTTGCCGAGCACGTCTTGTCCCTCGCGGTAGGGCACGAGCGGCTGGGTCTTGGCAGCCGGATAGTCCTTGCGCAGCGGGTGGCCCACGAACTCCTCGTACAGCAGGATGCGTCGCAGGTCCGGGTGGCCCTCGAAGCGAATGCCGAACATGTCGAAGGTCTCCCGCTCGAACCAGTCGGCGCCCGACCAGACCGGCACCAAGCTGTCGACCACGGCGCCGTTGCACTGCTCGTCGCCGACACGGGTCTTGATACGCAGTCGATGGTTGATCGGCAGCGAGTGCAGGTGGGCGACGACCTCGAGGCGCGGCAGCTGGTCGAAGCGGTCTACGCCGCACAGGTCGACGAGCATGTTCATCTTGCAGCGAGGATCGTCGCGCAGGAACAGCGCCACCTCGCGCCAGCTCGAAGGCGCGATGACCGCCGTGTCGTCACCGACGTGGCTGTGGGTTTCGAGGATGACGGAGTCACCGAAGCGATCCATCAGGATGTCGAGAAGCTTCTTCGCCATCGTGTGCCTCTGGTCCTAAGCGTTCCTCGAGGTGCGCAGCTGGGTGAGGGCGGCGGCAGGGTCGTGACGGGGCTTGACGATCCGGGGGGTGCGGTCGCCCTTCTGAATCTTGTCTTGCAGCAGCAGCAGGCCGTCCATCACGCCCTCGGGACGGGGCGGGCAGCCCGGGATGTAGATGTCCACGGGCACGACCTTGTCGATTCCGGCGAGGGTGGCGTAGTTGTCGTAGAAGCCGCCGCTCGAGGCGCAGGTGCCGAAGGCGATGACCCACTTGGGATCGCACATCTGCTCGTAGACGCGCTTGAGCACCGGGGCCTGGCGCTGGCTGATGGTGCCCACGACCCAGAGCACGTCGGACTGGCGCGGCGTGAAGCGCGGGGCTTCGGAGCCGAAGCGGGCCAGGTCGAAGCGCGGGCTCATGGAGGACATGAATTCCATGGCGCAGCACGCGGTGACGAAGGGGTACTGGAACAGCGAGTACTTGCGCGACCAGGCCAATAGCTCGTTGAACTTGGTGGTCGCGAAGCCGCTCTGGCCGGCCTCGATGACGTGCGTGGAGGGTTTGGTCATTTCTCCCATTCCAGGGCTCCCTTCTTCAGCTCGTAGAGCAGCCCGATGATGAGCATTGCCAGGAAGCCGCCCATGGCGATCAGGCCGCCGAGCCCCAGCGACTTGAAGCGGACGGCCCACACGTACAGAAACACGGCTTCGACGTCGAACACGACGAAGGAGATGGCGGTGACGTAGAACTTGACGGACATGCGGACGTTGCGAGCGCCGGGCGAGGGGTTGCCGGACTCGAACGGCATCATTTTCTCGGGGGTTGGCGCCTTGGGGCCGAGGTAGTGGGACGAGAGGAAGAAGCCGACCACCACAACCGCGGCGATGGCGAGCATGAGGAACAGGGGTGCGTAGATCGCAACCATGGGAGAACGCTCCTTGGGCTCGAAATCCGCGCGGAATTGAGAGGGCCGGCCAGGCCCCATCGCGACGCGGACGTAATCCCCCTAGTCGTAGGGTCGTAGGCTGTCAATCACGAGGCTTGAACGCAGGGGGCCGCCGTGGAAACAAGACCTGGGATGCCCGACAACGCCCTGCCGCGCGCGCTTGTGACCTTCGATCTGGGCGGCGTGGTGATCCGCGTGTCGTCCACGCTCGAGCGTGCGGCACGGCTGGCGCGGGTTCCGTGGAGGGTGCCGCGACATCGGCCGCGCCAAGAAGAAGCCACCAGGCTGATGGTGGACTGGCAAGTGGGCACGCTGCGGGATCGCGAGTTCTTCGCCAGCTGGGCCGACGCCATGGGGGGACGGTTCAGCGCCGCGGAGGCCGAACGCCTCTCGGTGGCGTGGATGGAGGGAGAGTACGAGGGCGTGGAGGATGTGGTGCGGGAGCTGCAGGAGCGGGGCCACCGGCTCGGGTGCTTGTCGAATACGTGTGGGCACCACTGGGACCTGGTGTTCCGCGACACGCTCAAGTTCCCCACGCTGCAGCTGTTCCGTTACCGGCACGCGAGCCACCTGGCCGGCGTCATGAAGCCCGACCCGTGGATCTACGAGCTGTACGAGGAGGCCACCGGGGCCAGCGGCGAGGAGATCGTGTTCTTCGACGACCGGGACGAGAACGTGCGGGCGGCGACCGAGCGGGGCTGGCGGGCGTTCGTGGTGCGCCCCGAGGCGGGGCCGGCGAGAGAGGTGCGCGCAGCGCTGGTGAGCATCGGCCTGCTCCGATAGGCGCGAGCCGCCGAGCCGAACATCGTCCCGCCTCCGCCGGTCCCAGCGCGGCCACGCCTCGCGAAGCGGGGCACGACGGCGTGTCGCGCCTCCATCTATGAAAACGGAAGGATCCGTGGATGGGATGCCCCTAGCTTCCGTCCTTCGGCGGCGTCCAGGCCGTGGGCACCAGGTCCCCTTCCTCGAACCCGAAGTAGCGCGCCGTCTGCTCCAGCATGAACTTCTGGCCCTCGGGCGTGCCCAGATCCACGCGATACGTGTTGATGATCCGCACCGACTCCTGCAGCCACGTGCGCCAAGCCTCCTCGGAGACCTCCTCGTACAGCTTGCGTCCCAGCTCGTTCTTGTACGGCGGCCTCTTGAGCCCTGGCAGCTCCTTGCCGAGCATTTTGCACTTGACCATGCGTTCCGACACGGTGCGTTCTCCTTCTGCTTGCGGTCACCCTTGCTTGGCACAGCTCGCCGGCGACCGCCAGCCTCGCATCACCGATCCTTGGGCAGACCGAACCGGGCACGGTTCGCCCGCACGAACTCCACATAGAATTCCCCGGGCTCGTGCCCCGGAACCTCGCCCGCGTCCACCGCCTGCTCCAGCGCACGCTTGATGTCCCCGATCAAGCGCGACGGGGGCAGCCCGAAGGCCTCCATGATCAAGTTGCCCACGCCCGACGGCAGCGGCGGCACGATGGCGTCCAGGGCCGCCAGCTCGGAGATGCGCTTGGCGAGCTCGTCGATCTGGCGCAGGCCCCGGCGTTTCTTCTCGGCGCGTTTGGTGGTGATGTCGGCCTGGGCGAGGCAAATCAGGTTCTCGAGCTCCGCGCCCATCTCGCGGGCGAAACGGCGCACCGCGCTGTCGGTCCACGAGTCCTCGTACTGGTTGGCCCGCAGGTGGTGCAGGATCAGGAAGCGCACGGTCTTCTGCAGCGACGGCTCGGCGCGGAACAGGCCGAGCCTGCGCTCCATCTTGTCGAACATCCGCGCGCCCACCTCGGCGTGCCCGAAGAAGTGCACTTCGCCGTCGGGCGAGATCGTGCGCGTGCGGATCTTGCCAATGTCGTGCAGCAGCGCGGCCCACCGCAGCTCCACCCGCGGTACGGCCTGCCGCACGACCTGCTTGGTGTGCTTCCACACGTCCTTGTGACGCCATTCTCCGTCGCCGAACCCCACCAGCGCGTGCACTTCGGGCAGGATCCCGCCCAGCGCACCGAAGGTGAGCAGCGCGTCGAGGCCGGTTTCCGGGTCCGGGCCCATGAGCACGCGCTCGACCAGGCTCTTGACCAGGGCGGGCTCGCGCGCCGCCGAGTCCCTGAACACCGTCACGCTGAGCACCCCCGAGGAAGTTTCCACCGCGTGGCCCTCGGCCGCGAGCGCCGCTCTTTCGAGGGCTTCGAAGACTTGATCCCGGCTCATCTGTTCCTGGTCCACCACGGCCCGTCGTCTAGCACAACGACGGCGCATCGCGAGAGCTGCTCGCGTGCGGCGGCCGGACGGCTCGATCGGACCACGTTGCATGTCGCCCCGTCCCGCGCGACACTTGCCTGCCGTGAACCGTATCGACCTGCTGCGCAGCATCCCCATGTTCGAGAGCCTCGGCGATCAGGACCTCGAGGAGCTCGCGTCGGGTCTGACCGAACGGCGGCTGGCGGCCGGCGAGCTGTTGTTCGAGGCTGGCGATGCGGGCAACGCGATGTACCTGGTGGCCGAGGGTACGGTGAACATCCACCTTCCGGGAGACCAGGCCACGCGGGTATCGCTGGCCGACCTATCGGTGGGGGCCTACTTCGGCGAGGTGGCGCTGTTCGACGACAAGCCCAGGAGCGCCAGCGCCCAGGCGCAGACTCCGACGGTGCTGCTGGAGCTGGGCCGCGACGTGCTCACCGCCTACTTGGAGAAGCGTCCTCGCGCGGCCATGGCGATCTTGCGGACGATGTCCGAGCGTCTGCGCCAGACCAACGCGATGCTCAGCGAGCGGGCGGCACGCAACGTCATCGAGGAGTTCGAGCGGGGGCTGGGCTGGGCGGATCGCTTGGCCGACAGGGTCGCCGAGCTCAACGGCAGCTGGTCGTTCATCCTGGTGGTCGCGGGTGTGGTGGCGCTGTGGGTGCTCGTCAACGTGCCTGGCGTGTTTCCCGGGCACCCGCCCGATGCGTACCCCTATCAGTTCTTCAACCTGGTGCTGGCGATCGTGGTGACCCTGCAGGGGCCGTTGATCGTCATGAGCCAGAACCGTCAGGCCGCCAAGGACCGCAAGGAAGCGGAGACGGACTTCAAGGTCAACCTCAAGAACGAAGTGAACATCGAGACGATCCTCAAGGAGATGCGGGAGTTGAGGGCGCAGCAAGCCTCCGCCGCGCAGCCGGCGGGCCGCACGGAGCCCGAATTGGCCGAGCTGCGGCAGGAGGTTGGCGACCTCAAGGCGCTTCTCGACGCGCGTCCGGTCAAGAGCGTGGCAGCCGACCACGTCGCCGTCGCCCGGGTGGCCGCTGTCCCGTCTTCGGTCGAGGACGTTCGCAACACGGCGGGACGTCGCGCGTGACTTGTTGTCGTGCGTGGGTGCTCGCGCCAGGCGACGCGTTTGGTTATGCTGCGCGTCTTACAGGACGGTAGCTGATGGATTTGCAGGAAGCGGTCCGATTCCATGCGCTGACCGATGTCGGCCGGCGGCGCGACCACAACGAGGACAACTACCTGGTCGACCGCAAGCTGGGGCTGTTCATCGTGGCGGACGGCATGGGCGGGCACGCGGCCGGAGAGATCGCGAGCGCGCTGGCGGTACGCACGATCCATGAGGAGATCAAGCGAGAGCGGGCCATCCTCGACGACTTCTCGACCGGGGCGCAGGGCGCGTCCAAGGTGACCATCAAGGAGGTGCTCAACCTCCTAGAGTACGCGGTGCAGCGAGCGTGCGCCCGGATCCACGAAGAGGCGCGCAGGGACGCGTCCAAGCGGGGGATGGGCACGACCCTGTCGCTGACGCTGGTGCACGGCAACCGCGCCTTCATCGCGCACGTGGGGGACTCGCGGATCTACCTGTACCGCGGCGGCGATTGCCGCCAGATCACCGAGGACCACACGGTCATCAACGAGCTCATCAAGCGTGGCAAGCTCTCGCGCGACCAGATCGAGAAGGTCGCGCAGAAGCACGCCATCACGCGTGCCCTGGGAGTCTACGAGCAGGTCGAGGTCGACACGCTGTCCTTCGAGCTGATTCCGGGCGACCAGATCGTGCTCGCCTCCGACGGTCTTCACGGCTACCTGACGACCGAGGCGGAGCTGAGCACGCGGCTCGACGAGATCGACGGCGACGTGGCGGTTCGTCGGCTCATCGATTTTGCCAACGAGCAAGGGGGCAAGGACAACATCACCGCGGTGCTCATCCGCATTGGAGAGGGCACGGCGGTGGACGGCGAGCGGGCTCGTCGCCTGGCGCTCAAGCGCGAGGTGCTCATGGGCATGCCGTTGTTCTCGCGCCTGTCGGAGAGGGAAATCCTGCGCGTGCTGCAGGTCGTCGAGGTGCGCCCGTACGCGCCGGGCCAGGTCGTCATCCAGGAGGGCGACCGGGGCGACGAGCTGTTCATCGTGTTGTCGGGCGAGGTGCGGGTGACCAAGGGCGAGGCCTTGCTCACGACGCTGGGCAAGGGGGAGCACTTCGGCGAGATGGCGCTGATCCGGGCGCTGCCTCGGTCGGCCACGGTCACCAGCGACGGCCCCAGCGAGATCATCGCCATTCGGCGCGCGGACTTCTTCGACATCTTGCGCACCGAGCACGAGATGGCGGTCAAGCTGCTCTGGCAGTTCCTCGGGGTGCTCGCGGACCGTCTCGACCAGACCTCTCGCGATCTGCGATCGGCGCGCGAGGCGATCGACAGCTACGACGTGACCGCGGAGATCTTCCCGGCCGTTTCCTACGACGAGCGAGCCGACGAGGAGCCGGACGAAGAGGGCCGGCCCACGATGCCGTTGATCGACGCGCCGTCGAACCGTCCTCCGCAGTGACCGGGCGGGCGGGAATCGGCCGCGTTTCGGCGGCAAGCGGTCGCGCCTCGCCATACGCATTGACACCCGCTCCCTGGGACCGGTAGCGTCCGGCACACGGACATGTGCGCGAAGGCCATGAAAACGCCCCTCATTGTGCGAACGAGCTGTGGTTCCCTCGGCGCACTCGCGTTGCTCCTGATCGCTACCCCCGCGCTCGCGGACGAGCCCACCAAGGCTACCGAGCCTCGAGTGCTGGAAGAACCGGGTGAGATCACCAACGTCATCGACGCGTTCGATGGCAACGACCCGTTCGACTTGAACATCACGCTCGGCTACCAGCACACCTGGAAGAGCGCGAACATCCGTCGCGAGACGTCGATCGATCAGCCGGGGCTGTCGACCGGCGGCTACACGGCGGACACGATGAACGTGGCGGCCTACAACGAGTCGATCTCGCGTCTCAACACGCGCATCGACGTGGGCCTGTACCACGACATCGCCCTGTACCTGCGCATGCCGATCATCTTGAGCGACTCGCGAGATCTCAAGGGGCTCGATGGCAGCGACAAGGTTCAATCCGTCGTGCTGGCGGGAGGCGCGGGCGAGCAGCTCTTCCGCCTTCCGTTCAGCTCGCCCAAGCGCAGCGGCATCGAGTACCTGGCCGTCGGCCTCGACGCCGACATCTTCAACCAGGCGCGCGACTCGACCAAGCCCACCTGGCTGGTCGGCATCGAAGGCCGCTTCAACGTCAGCGAGCCGATGCACGCTTGCAGCGACTCCACCGCGGGCGTCAACCAGCCGGGCCCGCAGGTCAAGTGCGCGTACCCGTCCGACGTCAACCGCAACGGTGTGGCTGGCGACAGCTCGTATACGGACGGCACGGGGCAGACTTGGCAGCTCGAGGGCACGCAGAGTGGGGAGCGCCAGCCGGGCGTGAGCCGGGGCGTGACCGGGCTGGAGTTGCACACGATCGTGTCGCGCCGCGTGAAGTACATCGAGCCCTACGGCGGCTTCCGCGCCCTGTTCGAGTTCCCGACGTCCAGCAGCGATTTCGGCCTGACTGACCTTCAGGGCTCGTTGGTCAATCATCCGCCCCTCGAGGGTTGGATGATCATGGGCATGCAGATCATTCCCTGGGAGAACCGCGAGCAGTTCCAGCGGCTGACCTTCGACCTGCGCGCGCAGGGCTCCTACCGCTCGGAAGGCCGCGACTACTCCGAGCTGTTCGATGCGCTCGGCTCTTCCGACGCGCCCTCGATTCGTCGCCCCAACTACGCGTCGTACCAGCGCAACCCCGATTCCGCGACCGCGGCGACCACGCCTTCGGTGGTCGATCTGTCGTCGCAGAAGGTCTACTTCACGGGGCTGACCGACGTGCAGGCGCACGGGACGTTCGCCGCGATGGGCAGCGCCACTTGGCAGGCGGGAGAGTACGTCAAGTTCCAGATCGGGGCCGGCTACACCTATGTGCAGGGGCACTTCATCACGATGGACCAGCCGTGCAACCCGGACCTGAAGAACGACGCGTCCAAGGCTGGTCCGTGCCAGAACATCTCCACCGTGGCGGGCTCGAGATCCTACTCGACCACCGGCATTCCCAACCCGAACTACCGTCCCACGATCAACAGCGTCGGCAGGCGCTTCAAGGTCGATGACGTCAACGTCATTGACCTGTGGGTCAACGGCGTCGTGATGTTCTGAGCCATGGGCGCGCACGCGCGACTCGGGGCGATCTGCGCGTCCGTGGTCGCGTTGCTCGCAGCGCATGGGGCCTCCGCGCAGCCTGCACCCGCGGCCGCCGCGTCTGCGGACGGCGGTGCGAAGCCGCCGACCGACGAGCAACCCGGTGCCGAGATCCTTCCGACGCTCACGCCGACCGGTGAGCTGCCCTCGGCCCTGGCGCTGCGCCTGCCAGGCCTCACCGACGGCATCCTGCAACAGCGCGCCAGAGAGCTCGACGCGGTGCTTCGCGACGCGGCGCAGGACCTCGGGTTGTCGGTCGAGCTGGCGGACACGGCGCACGACAGCGCGTCGTTTGCGAGCGAGAGCCAGCTCGTCAAGCGAGCCATCGACCGAGACCACTGGGTCGTGTCTCCGCGCCTCGAGATCGACGGCGACAAGTGGCTGCTGCGGATCATCGTGGTGCCCGCGGGATCGAACATCGCGTTGTCGCGGGTGGAGCTGGTGGACCCTGCCGACCTGCACGTGCGCGCGGTGGTCATGCTTCGGGACCTGGTTCTGGCAGGGCGAGGCAAGGCACCCAAGTCAGCGCAGCCCAGGATGGAGGAAGAGGGCGAGGCGGAAGCGGTCCGGCCGCACGGCAAGCGGGCGCGGTCCGAGGGCAGGGCGATCCTGGCGGTGAACGCCGCCGTGCTCGGCGGATTCGTGGGCTACTCCCTGCAGAAGTCCGGCGGTTCCGATGACGCGCGCTTGACCTATCCGCTGTTGGCGCTTGGCACGGGCATCGGCGTGGGCGCCTCGCTCATCGTTGCCGAGGAGTGGAACGTGGGCGTGGGCGACGCCTGGTACTTGTCGGCAGGCACGGTGTGGCCCACCGCAGGCGGCCTGCTGCTGGCTCGCGGGCGCAACGTGCAGCCCGAATCGGATCGCTATACCTGGGGACTGGTGAGCGGTCTGGGGGGATTGACGCTGGCGTCGATCTCGCTCAGCTACCGCGGGATGGGCGACGCGGGTGCGGCGATCGCGCATTCGGGTGGTGTTCTCGGCATGGGGTTCGGCGCGGGCACCGAGTTGCTGGTGCGCGGAACCACGAGCACGACACCCTACGAAGGCATGGGCTACGGCGCGATCGGCGGGGTGGTGGTGGCCGGCGCGATCGCGCGGCAATTCGATCACGGCTCGGTGTCGCGCGTGCTCATGGTTGACGTGGGGACAGGGCTCGGAGCGCTGTCCGTGGCGGCGGTCGCAAGCCCGCTGCTCATCGGCGAAGATGTGGGCGAGGCGCGCCAGCGGGCGTGGGTTGCATCGACGATGGGCGGGGCGGTGCTCGGCGGGGCGATGGCCTGGTGGATCACGGCCGATTCGTCGCCCAAGGCGCACGCGTCCAATCCCTTCCGGTATGGTCGTCCGGAAGCGGGAGTCATCGCCGTGAGCCGCGCGCGAAACGGCACCAGCGCGCCCGCGTTCGGCATCGGGTGGTCGGGAATCTTCTAGCGGAGCTGCCGGATCCGTCGGTCAGCCGTCGAGCGCGCCAGCAATGCGTGCGCTGACCTCGTCGGGCGCCTCGAGGGCGAGCAGGTGGCCGGCGCGCTCGATGACATGAACCTGGCCGTGGGGCAGCGCCTGGGCGATGCGCCGCGCGCAGGACACGGGGGTGACACGGTCGTCGGCGCCGACGCAGACCATGGCGGGTGCTTGCACGCGTGGGAGCTCGCCGAGGATGTGCGAGGGTTCGACGAGCACGGCGCGGGCGGCCCGATACAAGGCTGTGCGATCGAGGCTGGCGCAGCGGGCGAACATGCGCGTGATGGCGTCGCGAGACGCGGGGCTGCAGGAGGGCGACACCATCATGTCGACGAGGCGCGGGACGAGCCAGGGCGCGACGCCGACGGTTCGGAGCAGGGCGGCGAAGGCGGCGAAGCGCATACGAGCGGGGCGCTGCGGTGCGGTCGCGATGCCGCTGAAAAGGGCGAGCGCACGCACGCGTGCCGGGTGGCGAATGGCCACGCGCATCGCCACCATGGCGCCCCAGGACAATCCTGCGAACACTGCGGGCTCGTCCGCGCCTGTGGCGTCCAACACCTGCACCCAAGCATCGGCGCACTGCTCGAGCGTGAAGCTTGCTGCTGGCGCCCCGCTGCGTCCGTGCCCGGGTCCGTCGACCACCACCGTGCGTGCGCGCGTCGCGAGAGCCCGTACTTGCGCGTGCCAGATGCCGCCGTCGCCCAACAGGCAAGGCCACAAGGCGACGGTGGGGCCTTGGCCGGAGGTCTGCACGAACAAGCGGCCAACCGTGGTTTCGACGTAGGGCATGGCGACCTCCCGAGCCTGGCCGAGGCGCCCGTGCTATGGGAGCGCGGTCCGCCCGAACGGCAGCGGCGGCCAGGACCCGCAATGAGCGACGAAGCGTTGAACGTATCGACCCTGCGAATCGAAGTGCAAGAAGCGGATGCTGGCAAGCGTCTGGACAAGGTGGTGGTGTCGGCTTTCGAGAGCCGGCTGGGACGGTCGGGCGCGCGGGCGCTCTTCGAGCACGGCGCTGTGCGTGTGGACGGGCGCGTTGCGCGAAAGGGGGACCAGGCTCGCGCGGGCAGCGTGATCACGGTCGCGAGCGATGTCCCGCTGGACGATGCGGCGGTCGCACAACCGGGGCTCGAGCTCGACGTGCGACTCGAGCGCGAGGATGTGGTGGTGGTGTGCAAGCCGGCCGGGATGCCGACCGCGCCTCTTCGCGGGGGCGAGATCGGTACGCTGGTCAACGCGCTGGTTGCGCGGTACCCGGAGATGCGCGCGTTCGGCCACTCGCGCAGGGAGCCCGGGATCGTGCACCGGCTCGACACGGACACCTCCGGCCTGCTCATTGCTGCGCGCACCGCCGAGGCCTTCGAGGAGCTGGTGAGCGCGCTGCGCGCGGAGCAGATCCACAAGGGCTACCTGCTGCTGTGCGACGACACCGACCTGGCGGATAGCGGGGTCGTCGAGATCCCCCTTTGCCCGCACCCCAAGGACACGCGCCGCGTTCTGGCTTGCGTGCACCCGCGCGATCAGGCGCGCTACTCGCCGCGTCCTGCGTCCACGTCCTACCGCGTGCTCGAGAGGGCGCAGGGTGTGGCCCTGGTCGAGGCCACGGCGCCGAAGGCGGCGCGTCACCAGATCCGCGCTCACATGGCGGCAATCGGTCATCCCTTGCTGGGCGACGCGCTGTACGGGGGAGAGAGCGCGAGGCTCTCGCGCCACGCGCTCCACGCCTACCACGTGGTGTGGAGAGGAAGTGCGTCGGTGCCCGCGTTCGAGGTGCGCGACGAGGTCCCGCAGAGCTTTCGCGCATTGCTGGGGGCCGACGCTCGCGGCTGACGCGGCTTCGGCGCGCGGCGTCGCACGGTGGCCTGGCTGGGTGCGGGCGCCTGTTCGCACGTTGCGTTCGACAGGGCCTCGAGCAGGCGAATCGCGTGCTCGAGGGTGGGAAGCGGCGGCGCGACGGACAGCACGCGCTCATACGATTCGCGGCCGCGAAGCCACCGTGCGGCGGGCACCCGCGGCGTGAGCGCGTCGTGGCAGGCCGAGTCCTCCACCACGCGGACCAGGGCCTGGAACAACGGAGTGGAACCGCCGGCGCCGTGCGCCCAGGCGATTCCGAGCTCGATCGCCTGCAATCCGCGCAGGCTGTGCCGGGGCCTGATCGAGAGCCGCAGCTCGTCGGGCGAAGCTGCCCCGGTGGGAAGGCGTCCGATGGCCCGGATGCGCGTGTCTTCCATGGCCTTGGACTTGCGCAACTGCGAGGCGATCTGGCGCAGGATGGGTGCAGCCGATCGGACAGGGTCGGCCGGGAGTTGGGTCTTTCGCCCGGTCCAGAACAGCGCCGCGATGACCACGTAGTCGAGCGCTGCCACGTGCGCATGGTAGAACGACACGGTGCCGATCGCGGCGACCGCGCCGCCATAGGCGAGCGTCACCAGGGCCCAGACCACCTTGCCGCTCGTCGTGCTGACGTCGAGCCAGGCGGGATCCTTCCCTTTCTCCACCCGGAACGCGTCGGCGTCGGTCAGGGGAAGCCACCGCCCAGGGCCGCGGGGCGTGTGTCTGGCGCTGGGCGCGAGGTAGACGGTGAGCGCGACGACGGCGAGAACCGCGATGGACCCAGGGTTGGGGTCGGTGAGCCAGGCTTGCGCGGCGAGCCCGGCGCCGAGCAGCGGTCCGGCCAGCGCGACGCGGGCGGCGATTCCGAAGGGCACCAGCGGCCGGGGCGCCACGCCGCGCGCGCTGCTGGCCGCCGACACCTGCCGGTGTTTGAGCGCGAGCACGATCGAGAACGCGATGGCGACGAGGGCGGCCAAGCCGAGCAGCACGGCCCGATGCCGGGGCGGCAGAGCAACGGCGCTCGACGTGGACACCGGTGCGCGCAGGCGCGGGTCGTTCACATCGCCGACCGCCGAAGGATCGATGCGCACCGACCAGGGCACGACTTCGTCCCGGGCGACGTGCGGCCGGATGAGCGCGACCTCGTCGAACTCGGGCAAGCGCGTGATGGTCGTCAGGTACGAGCCGACCGGGCCGGCGCCCATCTCGGAGCCGGCCTCCGGGCCGTGCGGATCGTAGGCAGAACGAGGCGCTGTCGGCGACGCCGGCACCGCGATGACGCACTTGACGTTGTCGATGCCGTCCGGCCACTTGGGGCCCATCCAGGTCACGCTCAGCATCGAACCGTCGCGCGTGATTCCGCCAGCCTGCAGCAGGTCCACGTCGTAGCCGAACACCAGGGTGTAGACTCCCCGATGCACCCCGCGCTTCTCGTCGATATCGACACGCACGTCGCCGTCCGGCTGCTGCTCGACGGTGACCGGCACGGGCATCTGGGGTGTCATCGAATCCGCGGCCGGGGCGAGGCTGGCGTCGCCGGATACGGCGATCTGGCGGTCGGAGACGGACAGGTCGAGGCTGCGCAGGGGGCCGCCCTGGACGCGGAAGGTCACCTTGTGCTGGATATGCGCGCTGGCGTCACGGTGAAGCTCGACGCGAGACTCCGCGGCGAGGACGGTGGTCTCGACCCAGGCGAAGGCGTTGTTCGAGACCAAGATCGTCAGGAGCGCAGTGGCGAAGGCGGCAAGGCTGTGTACGACCCGTGGAGGCATTGTCCTACACCTGCCTACCCCACAGTGGCCTCCCACGTCAAAAAATGGGCGAGCAGCCACGCCGCACCGCCCGACTCGTCGAGCGAGGGCTATCGGCCCCGAAAGACCGGCGGACGTTTCTGGAGGAAGGCGCCGACCGCCTCCATCAGGTCCTCGCTTGGCAGAAACGCCGTGTTCCACAGCGCCACGCGATCCAGTCCCCGGCCGATGGTTTCCTGCTGGGCAGCGTCGAGGATGGCTTTGACGCCGCGCACGGTCAGGGGACTGTTGGCCGCGATGGCGCCGGCCACCTGGCGGGCGTGGGCCAAGGTCGCGGCGGGATCGTCGAGCATCGCGTTGACCAGGCCCATGCGTTCGGCTTCGCCGGCGGGCACGTCGCGACCGGTGAAGGCCATCTCGCGAAGGTGACCCTGGCCGATGATGGGCGCGAGCCGCTGCAGGGAGCCGAGGTCGGCCACGATGGCGATGCGAGTTTCGCGGAGGCTGATGACGGTGTTGGCGGCGGCGAAGCGGATGTCGCAGGCTGCGGCGAGGTCGAGGCCGCCGCCGATGCAGGCGCCGTGGAGGGCGGCGATGACGGGTTTGGAGGAGCGGGCAACGCTGGTGATGCTGTCCTGAAGCTGGTGGATGAGGTGCCAGAGCTTCTCGCGCTCGGCGGCAAGACCGCCGGCGAGCGACGATTGGATTTGCATGCCGATCTCGCTTTTGAGGTCCAGGCCTGCGGAGAAGTGGTCGCCTTGGGCGGCGACGACGACGGCGCGCACGTTCTGGTCCTCCTCGAGCTCGAGCATGCGCTCGGGGAGTTCCTGGAAGAAGGCAGGCCCCATGGCGTTGCGGCGGTCCGGGTTTGCCAGCCACAGCGTGGCGACAGCCCCGTCGCGTTCGATTTCGAATACGGACATGATTGCCTCCTACAGGCCGCGGAACAGCCAGACGAGCCCCACGGCGCTCATGCCGAGCACGGCGAGTGCGAGCAGTACGATGATCACGTCGGTCTTGCCCCAGCCACCGTCGTGGTGGGCGGCGCGACGCTTGGGCGGCGCGGGCGGTTGGCGCGGCTGGGCTGGTTGCACCTCTGGGGCCGTCGACCATGCATGCGAGGGGGCGGCAGGTTGCGAGGGCTCGGCTGGCGGCGATGCAGAACCCTGGATGGGGGGCGGAACGGTTTCCGACGCGGCCATCTTCTCGTCATCCGCACGTTCGAGCTCGCGCAGCGCTTCGACGGCCTGGAATTCGAAGCGGATCACGTCCGGTCCGATGGAAAAGTCGTCGCCGGGCCTCAGGACCGTGTCCTTGTCGGTGGCGACCATCTCGCCCCGTGCGCTCGTGCCGATGCGCGAGCCCAGGTCGCGCAGCATCACGTGGTCCCCATGCCGGACCACGCCTGCATGGCGTCGTGACGCCTCGGCAACGTCCAGCTCGAGGTTCACGTCGCGGCCGCGTCCGAGCACGACCTGCTCGTTGCCATCCCGCAGATCGAGTTGCTTGCCCGCGTCAGGGCCGTCCACCACGACCAGGCGCGGCCCGGCGTCCCGGCCCTGGGCGTCGAGCGCCTGGGACACGAGGGCCAGTGCGAGCTCCTTGGTGGCTTGCGCGGTCTGCACCGAGACGGGGGAGTACTCGACGCGAACCTCCAGCCACACGCGTCCCAACCGGATGAGCTCGCCGTTGCGCAAGACGCGCGGGGACTGCGGCGGCAGGCGAACGGAGCCGATGAACGTACCGTTGGTGCTGCCCTCGTCCATGACGATGTACTCGGTGCCCCGCTGGCGGATGCTGGCATGCCGATGGCTCACGGACAGGTCGGGCAGGCGCAAATCGCAGCCCTCGCCGCGGCCGATGACCAGGCGGGGCATGTCGTAGGTGATGACGTGCGGCTCGTGCGCAGCCTCGGCGGCTGAGGCGTTCGCGGATCGAAGAACCAGGGACACGGCCATCGTCAAGCTCGGAGGCGGACAGGTGCGAGAGCGAGGCGCTGCACGAAGTCGGCTGCACGACTAGGCGAGCTGCGCGAAGATATCGTGAGCGAACTTTCGTGCCTCAACCGGGGCGGCAGCGCAACCTCAGAATCCATGGCCCGCCGGGGGCACACCGAGTCCATGCTCCAAGAACGCCACGATGCGTGCGAGCTTCATGGCAGGGCTCACCGACCCGTCTTGCGCATCGGCGCCGACCTCCAGCTCGGCGGATCCATGCGCGCGACGATCGTCGCGCGCATCGTCCGTCGAGCCCGGGGCGACGTCATCGTCCGAAGGTTCCCAGGGCGCGGTGCGCAGCTCCACTGCCGCGTCCCACACGTCCGGCGCATTCCTGTGCATGGCGAATGCGGTGAGCTCGCTCGAGGACAGCTGCACCACTCCCATGCGGGCAGCGTCCGCCCAGGGTTGCATGCCGAGCCACGACTGCAGAAGCGCCGCGTCCGGAGCCGTGCGTGTCGACGGCTCTTGGCTGGCGAAGCCGTCCAGGGGTTGCACCACGACGAAGCCACGTGCGACAAGAAGCCGCACGAGCGGGTCCCAGTGCAAGGCTGGTCGTTCGGGAGCGGTGTGGATGAGCACCACCACGGGATGATTTCGCGTGCGCCCGATCCAGGCGCTGGCCGGGGCGTGCACGACGACGGGAGAGAGCTCACCTGCCGACTCCAGCTGCACGGAGCGCGACTCCATGGAGTCGAACAGTGCCAGTGTCGGCCGAACGTCGGCTCGAAGGCGACGCACGGAGCCGTGCTGGGCGTCGATTTCGAACATGTCCGGCGGCGAGGACGGTGTCTCCCACGCGACGGTGGCGGCCTTGCCGCTAGGCGAGAAGCCCACGAGATCACCGGTGCCTGGGGGCAAGCGAGCGACGGTGACGTGCGAGAGGGCAGCACCGCCGATGAAGCGCACTTCGGATCGGTCGGGCCAGTCGACGGCGAGGGCCCAGCGCGAGGCGTCGGAGGAAGGGCGAACGGTTCGAATGGCGAGGCTGCCGTCGATGCAGTAGGGGGCCGGGGCGCGACGGGCCGGGCGGGCGCGCACCAGACAGCCTCGGCCGAATGCGGTGCCCGCCATCCAGAGCTGTTCGCGGTCGGGTCCGTAGGCCGCGTCGGCGACCTGGAGGCTGGCGGGTGTTTGCAGCTCCGATGCGGAGCCGTTGGACAGATCGATTTCCGTGACGGTCGACGGCATCGGGGAGGGCGCGACGAGCGCGTGCGAGCCGGACGGGGACACGTCGAGCAGCATCCAGGCTCCCGAAAGGTTCGTGACACGTCTGGGCGGAGCGTCGAGCGGGTGCAGGACGAACAGCGTGGAGCTGCGAGCGGCGCGATCCCAGGCGAGAAGCGCGCCGGTGGAGCGATCGCCGGAGGCGACGCGCAGGTCGCGGGGCAACAGTCCACCGAGGCGTGCGATGGGTTGCGGGAGGTCGCCCGACAGGGAGGCGCGGAGCAGCAGGGCCGCGTCGCGGTCGAGCGGGTGGGCGAGCACGAGGGCCGAGGCGTTGTCGGGGAGGAAGGCGGTGGCATCGGCGACGAGGTTGTCCGGATCGAGCCTGGTTGGAGGCAAATCCAGCGCGAGCCACGACGACGCCCAGGCAGCCGGGTGTCCCTCGCGGCTGGACAGGAACAGGAGCGTGCGGCCGTCGCGAGACCACGCAGGGGCGCGGTTAGCGAAGGCGGACAGGGCAAGGCGCGCGTCGCGGAGCAAGGCGGGCGAGGGATCCGGAACGGGCCTCGGCAGGGAAGGGAACTCGGTTGGGAACGAGGCGGCGGTTCGGGTCGGCTCGGCCGGCAGGGGGTGTGGGCTCTGGGGCGGCGGGGGAGCGGCGCAGGCCAGGGCGCCGACGGCGAGGAGCAACGGGGGCAGGAGGAGGAGCCAGCGCATGGGGGGCCGGGCCGGAGAATCTGCTTGGCCGACAACGAGGATGATACTCCGCGAGGCAAGCTTTGCTAGGCTCGCCCGGGCGATGATCATCGTCATGGAAACGAACGCACCGCCCGACGCCGTCGAGGCGGTGAAACGCACACTGATCGATTCGGGCCAACAAGTACAACAGATCGACGGGACCTCGCGGACCCTGATCGCGGTGCTGGGCAAGGTACCGCCGCACGGGCGCGACCTGTGGCGCGATCTGCCCTACGTCGAAGACGTGGTTCGCATCGAGGATCCATTCTACCTTGCGTCGCGCAGGTTTCGACGCACGCCCACGGTCGTGTCTGGGAGCTGGGGAAACATCGGCGGCGGCAAGCCCTGGCTGGCGATCGAGCCGATCGGGATCGAGCACGTGTCCGACGTGCCGCACGACATTGCGGCGGGGCGTCCGTTCGACGCGGCGGTGGTGCGTGCGCCGGTGGAGCCGCGGCCGTTGGGCGCGCTGGCGTGTCTGCCGCTCGAACGCCGGCCGGGTGCGTTGACCGACGTGGTGTTCGTGTTGCGCGAGCCCAGCTGGGGAGCGAATGTGTGGATCGAGGCGGCGGAGCGTGAGCTGGCCGACGGGCGCAACTCGGTCGTGTTGCTGGAGGCCGGAGGCGAGTACCCCAACGGCGCGCGCACGCTGGAGATCGCGGCGATCGCGCGGGCGAAGATCCGGACGCACCTGCCGATCGTGGTGGATGCGAGCACGATCGCGCAGCGCACGCGGTATGTGGCGGCGGTCGCGCAAGCGGCGGTGGCTGCGGGAGCCGACGGTGTGTTCGTGCGCACGTGGGTGGGCCCGGCGGGGCAGATGCCGTCGGCGCCGGCGACGCTGGCGTGGGCGGACGCGATGGCTTTGGGCGTGCGTCTTCGAGCGATCGCGGCAGCGGCAGCGCAGGTGTGATCCGGGGGCGAGGGCGCGGGGGGCGTCGGCCGCGTCTTCGCGCTCTGGTCACGGGGGCGGAGTCTTGCTAACACCACGCCAGCTTGCGCAGCCACGGCCGACCCGTGGTGGTGATGAGCGCGATGGACAGCGGCGCCATCTCCGTTGTCCGAAGCGGGGCTTGAAGATGACCGACAACAACGACGAACCAACGCAGGGCAGCGAGCCGGAGCGGGAAAACGAGGAAGGCGTGACGACATCGCCTGCGAAGGATGCCCAAGACGCGCGGGGGCCAGCGGACGCCGAGGCGTCGGCCAGCGGCAGCTCGGAACCACCGAAGCCGTCGGGTGGCGCGAGCGACTCGGCCGGACCGCGGGCGCAACGCGCGGTGCACTGGCTTCGCGGCGGCATCCCGATGCTGCTCGGCGGATTTGTGCTGTTCTGCATTTGCGCGGCGGACACGCATTTCCGTTGGAGCGTGCCGGTGGGCTTCGTCGCCGCGCTGGTGTCGGTCTGGGGCTTGCTCGACCTGCTCGGCACGTTCGACGACCCGGACGAGCGCGTGGCCTCCCGAATCCATCTGCGCGAGCTGGCGCCCTGGCTGGGCGCGGTGGTGGGAACGCTGGTGCTGACGGTGGCGTTCTTGACGACGGCGGTGGCGGGCTACACGCCGCTGGTTGCCAATGCGATCCTGATTCCGGCGTGGTTCCTGGCGCTAGTCGCTGCGGTGTACAAGCTGGGCGAGAAGCTGGGCGTGTGGGCGAAGGACGAGACCGGGGCACCGCGACGGCTCTACGAGCGCCACGGGTTCTGGGTGGTGGCTGCCACGACGGTGCTGTACCTGCCGATGCTCGGCAGCTATTCGCTGAGCGATCCATGGGAAACGCACTACGGCGAGGTCGCGCGCGAGATCCTGTCGCGGGACGATTGGATCTCGACCTGGTGGGCGCAGGACGGCTGGTTCTGGTCGAAGCCGGTGTTGAACTTCTGGATCGAGGCGCTGTCGATGTCGCTTCTGGGGGTTCATTACCAGCCCGATCAGATGCTGTCGGCGGTGGCGCAGGGCAGGGTACCTTGGCCCGAGTGGGCGATCCGGATGCCGACCTTCATCCTGACGGTGATCGCGGCCTATCTGATCTACCGAGGCGTGGCGAACGTGTTCGGGCGGCGCACGGGTCTGCTCGGCGCGCTGGTGCTGACCACGATGCCGCACTGGTTCCTGATCGGACACCAGGCGCAGACCGACATGCCGTTCGTGGCGACGATGACGGCCTCGATGGGGCTGCTGCTCTTGGCGCTGCACACTGATCCGTCGCGGGAGGCGAAGGTCTACGAGATCGATCTGGGCGTCGCCAGGTTCCGCGTGTCGGCCTACCACTTGGTGCTGGGCGCGATTCTGATGACGATTCTGCCGCAGGTCTTGTACCTGCTGTCGCGCAACATCGAGCTGCAGATCGTCAAGTCGCCGTTCGGCTTCCGCCTGCACGAGGACGTGTTCTTCTCGGGTTCTGCGGGCAACTGTGGAGGCCCGGGGGTCGCGCCGCTTCCGGGCAACCAGGAGTGCGTCCAGACCTTCCCGGTGCCGTCGAACCGCGGGACGCAGCCCTGGATGGAGGCGGTGGCGTGGGCTGCCGCGGCCGGGCTGCTTCTCTGGGACAACCGCAAGGAGCGTCGGCTCGGCTCCATGTACATGCTGGCCGCGTGGTTCTTCGCGGCGGTGTCGACGATGGGCAAGGGGCCGGCGGGGTTCGGCCTGCCGATGCTGTGCGCGGGTGCGTACGTCTTTGCGTCCGGCCGCTGGCGCAAGGTGCTCGACTTCAAGATCCAGAGCGGTCTGCTGATCATCGCGGCGGTGGCGCTGCCCTGGTACGTCGCGATGTACATGCGCCACGGTCAGGGGTTCACCGACCGGCTGCTGTTCCACGACATGTGGAAGCGGGCGATGGTGCACGTGCACGACACCAACGTGGGCGACGACGTCTCGTTCCGCTACTACGTCTGGCAGCTGGGCTATGCGCTCTTCCCGTGGACGGGGCTGGTGCCGGCCGGGCTAGTGTGGTGGCTGCGTCGGCGTCAGGACGCGCGCGGCGGCACGGGACGTGGCGACGTGTCGATCTTCCTGGCGATGTGGTTCGTGTTTGCGTTTGCGCTGTTCGCGGCCATGCTCACGAAGTTCCACCACTACATCTTCCCGGCCGTGCCGCCGACGGCGATGCTGACCGGGATCGTGCTCGATCGTCTGATGGGCGAGCGCACGCTGGCGCGCAAGGGGTCGTTGGCCTCGTATCTGGCGTTGGTAGGGGTCGGCGCGTTTCTGACGATCTATGGGTTCTTCCGTCTGTTCCCCGGCACGATGATGGGCTTCAAGCCGGAGGCGGCGGCGCCGCGCCCGGGCATGCCGCTGCTTGGCGTACCGGTGCTGATCGCGGGGTTGCTCGTGATCGTGGCGGGCATCCGGCTGTTCGGCAACAATGTCAGAGACGACGCGGAAGGTGAGAGCAAGAAGCGCGACCAGCGCGACGACTTCGAGGATCTGCTGCTGGGCGCGAGCGGTGTCGCCGCCGCGATCGTCGTGGCGCTCGTGGGCTTCGACCTGGCGAGCCACCCGTCGAACTCGACGCCGGGCCAGGCGATCCTGATGCAGCTGTTCACCTACAACTACAAGCGCGCGTGGCCCGACTCCTTGGAGTTCTCGGGGATGCTGGCGGCCTTTGCGCTGGTGGCTGCCGGGCTCATGCTGCTGCTCGTGTTGCGTCGCTACCGGTCGCACATCGTGGCGTTGACCGTGGCGATGGCCCTGCTGTGGGCGGCGTGGGGCGTGAACATCTATCTGGTGAAGGCCTCGCCGCACTGGGGGCAGCGCGAGACGATCATGGCCTATTACAAGCACCGCGCCGGCCCCGAAGAGCCCATCGTGGCCTACCAGATGAACTGGAAGGGCGAGAACTTCTATACGGGCAACCGCATTCCGGCCTTCGTCTCGACCGGCGCGAAGTTCAAGGAGTGGGTGCTGCAGCAGCGCAAGGCGGGGGTCAAGACGATGTACTTCGTGACCGAGCATGGCCGCAGCCGCGGGCTGGAGAACGAGCTCGGCAAGAACATCTCGTCGTTCGAGGCGATCACGGACCGCGTGTTGAACAACAAGTTTGCCATCTTCCGCGCGCAGATTGCTCCTCCCAAGCCCGAGGCGCCGGCCCCGACACCCGAGGAAGAGGCGCCGGGCGAAGCGGAGACCCCACTCGGCCTCTAATCTGCTACAAAGGTCGGGATGCCGACCTCCTCCCGCTTGCTTGCCGCTCGCCGGCGCTGGGCCCTTCGTTGCTGTCTTCCCATCGGCTGCCTCGCCGCCATGTCGCTGTCCGCGCTCGCGGTCGGCTGCGGCGATCATGCGTTCGACCCTGACGAAGGCGCCACTGCGAAACACCCCATTCCCGTCGTCGGCGGCGAGGTGGCTTCCGTCGCAAACTACCCGTCGACCGTGGCATTGACCGATCCGACCGGCGAGCCGTTCTGCTCGGGTACGCTCGTGTCGCCAACGCTGGTAGTGACTGCCGCGCACTGCCTTCAGGACTGGTGGGGCAACACCACCGCGACGACCGACGTGCGGGTTGTCTACGGCTACGAGACGCCGTCGAGCGCGCCGTCGTCGGAGCGTCGGAAGGTGGCGCAGTTGGTTCCGCACCCGCAGTACGACGCGAACCCGCCCACGGATGCGGACGGGTTGGCGCACTCGAACGACATCGGCGCGGTGGTGTTGCAGCAGCCGATCGACGGGGGCGTGGTTGCGCCGATCTTGGCAGCGGACCAAGTGGACACGGAGCTGACGCCCGGGCGGGACGTGGACATCGCGGGCTACGGCATCTACAACTACAACCAGCAGAAGGGCGGCACGCTCTACGAGGGAATCACGCCGCACGTCCGTCACATCCAATGGGAGATGCTGGCGGGCCAGCCGGGCGAGCCGGACACCTGCAACGGCGACAGCGGCGGTCCGGCCTATCTGGTGGTCAACGGCGCCCTGTACCTGACCGGAATCACCTCGCGGGCATGGGCCAAGTCGACCAACGCCTGCGGCGACGGCGGCATCTACACCATCGCCTCGCAATACGTCGACTGGCTGACGTCCGTGGGCGGCGAGCTGGACGGTGGTGCGTTGGAGGGCGGCTGGGAGGCCAGCGGCAGCTGGGACGCGTCGCCCGATGTGTCGCCGCAGCTGGATGCGAGCGCATCGTGCCTGTCGCCGAACAACGTCTGCGACCCGGTGACCAACGAGGGATGCGACGCGACCCAGGGCGAAGCGTGCCGGTTGGACTCGGACGGCAAGACGTCGTGCCACACCGGGGCGAACGACCAGCCGCCCGGGGAGTGGTGCGATCAGACGTCGCGTTTTTGCCAGCCGGGATACCACTGCGGGGCGTCGATCAAGTGCGAGCAGTACTGCTGCTCGGACGCGGACTGTACGGGGGGAGGGACGTGCACGGCGTTGATGGCGAGCGTGGGGACGCTGGGAACGTGCGGGGTGCCGCCGAAGCCAGATGCCGCCGGCGACGCGTCGCAGGACGCGCAAGCCGAGGATGCGACGGCATCGGACGCGGAGCCGTCGCAGGATGCCGGGCTGGAAGCGGACGGGTCGACGGAGGCGCCGGGCAAGCGATTGGTGGAGGGAGCGGGGTGCGGGTGTTCGGTGCCGAGCGCTGGAGGCCCGGCATCAGGTGCGCTGGTCTTGGCCGGGCTGGCGGTTGGCGTGGTGCTGCGTCGTCGTCGTCGTTGAGGGGATTCGCCCGGGCAGGTGCGAGCCCAAGCGTCCCGTGCTATGTGCGGGTTCGTGCGCGACCCGTACGACGTTCTCGGTGTCCCTCGCGACGCGAGCCAGGACGAGATCAAGGCAGCTTTCCGGAAGCTGGCGGCGCAGCACCATCCTGATCGGAACGCAGGGGACGACGGCGCCCCGGACCGGTTCAAGGAGGTCAACGCGGCCTACCAGGTGTTGAGCGACCCGCAGAAGCGGGCGATGTTCGATCGATTCGGGCAAGCGGGTGCGAATGCGGCGTCCGGACCCGGCGGAATGCCGTTCGACTTCTCGGACTTCGCGAACATGGGCATGGACGGGATCTTCGGCGATTTGCTGAACGCGTTCGGCTTCGGCAAGACCGATCGCGGCGATCTCAAGAAGGAGGTCTCGGTCACCTTCGAAGAGGCGGCATTTGGCTGCGAGAAGGAGCTGACCTACGACCGGATCGATCTGTGCGACACGTGCCGCGGCTCGGGGTCGGCGCCCGGGGCGTCGACCAGCACGTGCACGGCGTGCAACGGCCGGGGCAAGGTGCGCTTCCAGCAGGGCATTCTGCCGCTCGCGGTCGAGCGTCCGTGCTCGCGCTGCCGGGGCACCGGCCGGATCGTGGTGACGCCGTGCACGTCGTGCCGAGGCGACGGGCTGGTCAAGAAGACCAAGACGATCCTGGTGCAGATACCGCCGGGCATCGAGCACAACGCGACCCACTTGGTGAGCCGCGGCGGCAACGTGATCAGGCAGAGCCGGAGCCCAGGGGATCTCGAGCTGACGATCAAGGTTCAGTCCCACCCGTTCTTCCGTCGTGCGGGCGACGACGTGGTGTGTTCGGTCCCGGTGTCCTTTCCCCAAGCGACCTTGGGCAGCGAGATCGAGATTCCGACGTTGGACGGCAAGGGCAAGCTGCGGGTCCCACCCGGAACGCAACCGTCGTCGGTTCTGCGCATCAGAGGGAAGGGAATCCCGCGCAGGGTTGTTGGAGGACGAGGTGATCAGCTCGTGGAAATCGCGGTGGAGGTGCCAGTTCATCTCAGCGACCGCGCACGCGAGCTCATCGAGCAGCTGAGCGCAGAGATGGGCGCGGAGGTCCAGCCGCAGCGCCGGACGTTCATGGAGAAGCTCCGGGATCTGTTCGGCTGACGTCGCGGTGAATGCGAACGGCGGGTCGGCCGTCGGTCAATCAGTGCATCATCGACGAGTCGGGAACGAGGACGGAAGACAATGCGCAAGCGGACGTGGGTGGTGGTGTTGGCCGCGGTGGGGACGGTGGTAGCGGGTTGTGCCCGGGAGCCGACGCAGCCAGTGCAGTACGGGCAGCCGGGCGCGTACCCGCCGGCGAGCTATCCGCCTGGGCAGCAGCCGGGGGCATATCCTCAGGGGGCATATCCTCAGGGGGCATATCCTCCGGGACAGCAGCCTCCAGCGACGTATCCGCCCGCGACCTATCCACCGGCCACGCAACCTCCGCCCACGCAGCCGCCCGCGACCTATCCACCGGCCACGCAACCTCCGTCCACCACGACGGGGGGCAACCTGGCGCCGCCGCCGCTGGGCAGCTTCGACGCGTACGGGGACATGACGCCGGCCTTTTTGCGCAGCGAGGCGAAGGCGGTGCTCGACGAGTTGGTTGCGGCCTTGGCGGACAAGGATCGGGCCAAGGTGCAGGGCATTCCGCTGGTGGTCATCGAGGATCCGAAGGAGGTCAACGCATTTGCCGGGTGCGACAGCAGCGGCAAGGCGTTCATGGGCATCACGGCGCCGCTGCTGAACATCTCGGCGGCGGGGGCGGAGGCGCGTGCGTACGACGAGCTGACCGGCAGCAACAAGTACGACCAGTACGACGATCGGGTGGCGGCGATGGTCAAAGCCGGACAGCCCGTCCAGGGGCTGACTCCCGGGGAGCTGCCGTTGCCGGCGGCGATGGACCCGCGCAAGCTGGCTCGGCAGAAGTTCCTGTTCGACGAGCAGATCGGGTTCATCTTGGGGCACGAGCTGGCGCACCACTATTTGGGGCACACGGGTTGTGCGAATGGTGGCGCGAGCACGCAGGTGACGGCGCAGGACATCGGACGGCTGCTGTCGGGCGCTGTGCCGCTGTTCAACCAGCCCATGGAGGTGGAGGCGGACGTCAACGGCACCAGGAACGTGCTCACGGCCGGGGCTCGTCATCAGGGCGGGACGTGGACCGAAGAGGGCGCGCTGATGACGCTCGGATTCTTCAACAGGCTGACGGGCTTCGGGCCGGAGGTGCTGCTGATGGGATTCCTGCAGACGCATCCGCCGCCCGCGGTGCGCATTCCCATCGTGCAGGCGGCAGCGCAGCAATGGCGTGCGGCGGGCGGGGGCCCGACGCCCCAGCCGTCGACGCCGTTCCCGTTCCCGTTCCCCATTCCCGGTCTGGGCGGTTGAGGCTCGAGCCGTCGGCGGGCGGCTTGCGCGCAGCGAATCCGGCGCGGGGACGATGTTGTCTTTCATCGCAGTCGGTGTATGCACATTCGGTCCCGCGGCGCAGCGAGCGGGCCATGCCGACCGTTCGGTGCGAAGCGTCTCGAGCCCGCTGACCGTCCAGCGCCGCCGCGGGGGAACCCAATGACACACACGCTTGCGGCGCCCGGCACCTACGAGGAGATCGTCAAGAAGAGCCGGTTCATCGCCCGCGCATCCGCGGTGGCGTCGGCGGTCGGGGCGCTCGCGTACATCAGAGAGGTGTCCGAGCCGGAGGCGACACACAACTGCTGGGCATACCGGCTGGGTGGCGAATACCGCTTCTCGGACGACGGGGAGCCGGGGGGCACGGCGGGGCGCCCGATCCTGCAGGCGATTGACGGGCAGGGGCTGGACCTCGTCGTGGTGGTGGTCACGCGGTATTTCGGTGGCATCAAGCTGGGTGCGGGTGGACTGGTGCGAGCCTATGGGGGAGTCGCCGCGAGCTGTCTGCGGCTGGCCTCGCGCGTTCCGATCGTAGTGACGGGCAGATGGACGCTGGTCGTGCCTTTCGAGCTGAGCGGTGTGGTGCACCACTGGATGGAGACGACCAGCGCGCGCAAGGTCGGAGAGGCCTATGGGGCATCGGGGGCCGAGATCGAGGTGCAGATGCCGGAGGCGGACGCGGATGGGCAGCTCGAGCAGTTGCGGAATGCGACGCGGGGCCGGGTGACAGTGCGTCGGATCGCGTAGCGAGCAGGTGTCAAGGGGTCTTGGAAGTCTGGCAGATTCCGCCGTTCGATGTCCAGTTGACGCACTGCGCGACGGCCTGAGCGGGGCTATCGACGGTGGTGCCCGGGGGATTCTGCACTTCGGTGGGGCCCTGCATGCAGCCGCATCCGGGCAGGGACGCCCGCCAGGCAGCCTCGCACGTTTCGAACAGGTTGTGGTCCGCGGGTGCTATGCCCATGAGCACGATGGTTCCGCAGCAGTTCTTCTGGTGCTCGACGATCTCGCAGGCGCCCGTGCACTGGGTGATCGCCCACTGCGGAGTATTGCCGTCCTGCCCGAAGCACGTTGTGTAGTCCACGGGACCGTCGGGTGCGGCGTCGTTGTCGCTGCTGTCGGGTGTCGCGTCGGCCATGGCATCTGTGCCGCCGTCGGTTCCCCCGTCAGGTGTATTGCTGCCGACGTACTCTACGTTCTTTCCGCCGCAGGAGGCAGCGAGCAGCGCGGCAGCGATGGCGGCTGCGTGTGCCGGGCGTGTTGTTCGGGGTCGCGGGAGAGCGAATCGAGCACGGGTGAACCTCATGCGGCGATCCTACGCCAGACACCGGAGGGGCGCGGGAGGAAAGTTCATGCCGGCGAAGCTTGAGAGGTGGCGGGCAGCGCTGGGGGGGCCGCGTGCGGGGTCGGGGCGGAGAACGGGTGTGCGCGCGTTCACGCGCTGTCGCGTGCGTTGCTGCTCGGGGATGGCGTGGGGGACTTGCGGCTGCAGGCAATGCGCCGAGGCGCACGACGAGCGCCTGTGGTAGCCTGGGAGCTTGACGGGCGAACCGGGAGGCGATGAATGAACGCGATGCGACGCATGATCCTGACGAGTGCAATGGCAGTCGCGGTAGGCAGCGCATCGTGTTCGATGTTGCTCGACGTCGACTCGCTCCAGAAGGGAACGGGCCAAGCCGGCTCCTCAGGGGACGCGGGAACCGATGCGTCGGCCGGTTCCGCGGGGGCGTCGGGCACGGGGGGAAGTGGGGGCGCGTCGGGGGCGGCAGGGAGCGCGGGCCAGGGCGGTGCTGCGGGGGTGGGTGGCGACGCCGGGCCGGCGACGTTGCCGCTCGACAAGCTCGGCGCGGCGTTGGCGGCGGCAGCGTGTGCGGACATGAAAGCATGTGCGGGGCCGCTGGCGGAGTTGGTGTACCACGAGGACGACTGCGAAGCGTTCATGCGAGCGACGCTCGAGGACACCGTGGTAGCGGCGATCCAGCGGGCGGTGGACCACGGGCCGTTGAGCTACGATGCGCAGAAGGCGGCGCAGTGCGTGGAGCAATTGGCGGCGGCGGCAGCGAAGACGCCGCCTCAGTGCGCAGACCTGCAGAAGGGGTTCGACGACTGCCGAGCGGCGTTGGGCAACCTGGGTGGCGACGGGGCGTCGTGCACGAACTACTACGAATGCGAGCACGGCTACTACTGTGAGAACGACACGAAATGCCCGGGAACCTGCACGGCGTTCAAGGCGGCGGGGGATACGTGCACCAAGGCCGAGCAGTGCGCAGTAGGGCTGACGTGCGTCAAGCCGCTGGTGGGGGACGGCACATGCCAAGCGTACGTGCCGACCCACGGTGATTGCGGCCAGGGTCTGCCGCCGTGCGCGACGGGCGACTACTGTGTGAACAACAAGTGCCTTCCACTCGCGGATGCGTTCACCGCCAAGACCGGCTTCGAGTGTTACTCGAACAGCGTGATGTGCGATCCATCGCTGTCCTGCAACTTCAATGGGATTCCCTTTCTGTCGAAGGGAACCTGCAAGGCACCGATCGATGTAGGGCAGTCGTGCGTGGTGGGGGTGCCGGAGGCGTGCGATACCGGGTTGTATTGCACGTACGGGTCGGGGACGGGGCAGCCGCAGTGCGTGGCGTTGCCGGGGCCCGACCAGGCATGCGCGTCGGCAACGGTTCAGACCTTGGGCATCTCGCCGCCCTGCAAGGCCGGCCTGGCGTGCGTCAACGGCATTTGTCTGCCGCGCAAGGGCATGGGAGAGAACTGCCGCGGCGACACTCAGTGCTATTCGGGGCTGTGCTCGGGAGCCGACGCGGGCACGGGTACGTGCGAGCTGCCTGATTGCCTGTAAGTCTTCGGGAGAAGATGACCGGCAGTCGCGTCGCAACGAGCGCCATCGTCGTGGGCCCGCTGCATTCGTGCCGGGCCCACGAAGCGCGATTGTTCGCGTCATCGGGGGGAGCGCGCTATCATGCCTCCGAGGGCGTCGACTCATGCCTGATTCGGCCGCGCCCGGTTCTCCCATATAT
>JAJZQG010000293.1 GCA_021847645.1 Myxococcales bacterium | reverse complement strand
CTGTCGCGCCGCCCGCGCCGCCGGTCACGCTGCCGCCCGCGCCGCCGGTCGCGCCGCCCGAGCCGCCGGTCGCGCCGCCCGAGCCGCCGGTCACGCTGCCGGCATGGCCGCCGGTGCTGCCCGCGCTGCCGCCCGTGCCGCCGGAATTACTGCTCGAACATGCGAACAGGGGAACCGCGATCACGCCCACCAGAACCAACCACTCTGACATCTTCATTGGGAGCCTCCTAAGTAACCTTGCCCGCGAACACGAGCATGCTTGGCGTACTTTGCGAACCGGATGCTGTCAAGCAGGGCGCGCGTCGTTTCGACCGATTCCGCCGGGCTCCAGGTCCTGCGAAATGCCTGCTTTCATGATTGGCGCATTGTTCGGGTGGTGCGGCAGCGAGCCGCAAGCGCGGGCGGCCGACCGTGACGCAGCCGCGCGGTGGCAACGAATCAAGCGCGATCGCTCGATGGTGAAATGCGAAACGGGCGGCCTTTCGACCGCCCGCTTTTGCGGTGAAGTCCTGCCCGAGGCAGGGACCTCGTGTGGCTACTGAGCGCAGGTGGTCAGGCAGCTGACCGCGGCGGTGCACGTGGTTGAGTTCAGGCAGGGGCCGAGATCGCTCGCGCAGGTGCTGTTCCCAGCCGCCAAGGCGCAGTCGCCGCAGGCCGCGTCGGCCTTCAGGTCCGGCGGGGTCGCGCAGAAGTAGTTGGCGCACTCGGTCTTGCACGCGCCACCATTGGTCGTGCAGAGGCAGGGGGTAATATACCCGATGAGCTCGCCGACGCCCTGCTGGTTGTTCGTGATGCAGTCCTGCACGCAGGTGCTTGTCCAGAGACTGCCCGACCCGGCCGAGCCACCGGTGCCGCTGCCCGCGCTGCCGCCGGTCGCGCTCCCGGCCGAGCCGCCGGTCGCGCTTCCCGCGCTGCCGCCGGTCGCGCTGCCCGCGCTGCCGCCCGTGGCGCTGCCGGCGCTGCCGCCGGTCGCGCTGCCGGCGCTGCCGCCCGTCGCGCCGCCGGATCCGCCGGTCGCGCCGCCGGATCCGCCGGTCGCCGCCCCGCCTCCGCCGCCCGTTCCGCTGCTGCTATCGCTTCCGCAAGCAACGAGCCCAGCGCTCACAACCAAACCGACAATCGCCAGCCAATGCAGTGTCCTCATTCGATTCCTCCACGAGTCTAAAAGCCGGTGTAAGAGCCCCGTCAGTATGGCTCAACCGCGACTGCTGTCAAGTTGGCCACAGAATCGCTTGGATCGCCCGTTGGTGCCGCAGCGGGCCGACCGGCGCGTTCAGCGCGGGCGCCGAAGATGTCTGAACACCAGAACCACGCAGCCCAGCCACAACCATCGCCCGCCGCCTGCTCCCCCAGGGGCTCCCAGGCTGCAGCCGCCTCGCAACACCAGCGACACGTCCTGTGAGCCTTCACTTGAGGTGGCACTTCCCGTGGCCCCGTCCGTCTCCGCGTCATCCGCACCGGCGTCCGGAACGACATCTGCCCATCCCGTGTCCGACGAGCTCGTGGCGTCCGACGCTTCAGCATCCAACGGCCCATCGGCAAGCGCGTCCGAACCACCGTCGGCCGTCGCGCATGCGCCGGCCACGCACGCCGCGCCTTGGCACGATGCGCTCGCGTCGTGGTCGTCCGCAACGCCCGAGCAGTCGTCGTCCTGCCCGTTGCAGAGCTCGGTCGCGTTGGGGTGAACCAGAGGATCCGAGTCGTCGCAGTCGCTTCCACCGCACGCCGCGGACGTGTAGCCGTCGCCGTCCAGATCGACGCAGCCTGACGAGGGAACCAGGGTAGCGTCGCCCAGCCCACCTTGCGCAGCCGCGCAGGTGGCAGCTCCTCCGAGGATGCCCAGGTGAAGGTCGTTGGGAAATGCGGGTACCAACAGCAGCACGCGGCCGCCGCCGCCGCCGCCGCCTTCGTCGTCGGTTGACGTTCCCCCGCTGGCTCCGAGCACGTCGATGCGCCCGCCGAAGGACTGGAAGTACGACGTCTGCACGAGCACGCCGCCGCCAGCCCCGCCGCCCGACGAGTCGTCCGCCACCACTTCCCCGGGGCCGCCGTTGGCCGTCACCGTTCCGCTGATCTCGATCTTGCCCGCGCGCAGCACGATCGCCCCGCCTCCGCTGCCGCCGCGCCCGCCGCTGCCGCCGCCCGCGGTGCCGGGAGCCGAGCCCGCGCTGCCGAACGTTACATCGGTGAGGCTTCCGGTCAGCGCTGCGCCGCCGGTCGCACCCGCGATCGGAGCGCACCCTGCCAGCAGCACACCGTCGCCTCCCTTGCCGGCGTGGCCGCCGCCTCCGGTCGCGTCGGCGCTCACCAGCGCGCCCTTTCCCCCCGCCAGACCTTCCCCGTTCTGGTCGACCAGCCCCCGGAATCCTGCGGCGTCCGCGTCGATCGAGCTCGTGCCGTCGATCAGGATGTCCGTGGCGATCACCTCCAGACGTCCGGTGGTCGTTCCCGATTGTCCGTCGTACGCAGGCACCACGATGCGCGCCCCGTTGAGCAATCGAACGTAGCGATAGTGCTGGGTGCCCGACATCGACACCGTTTGGCCGTCGAGCACCAGGTCGGGCGACGCCATCGCCTTGCCCGCTGCCAGCAGGAGCGGGACCGCTGACGCCAACGCCAGCCCGAGGCTACGTGCCCGAACCCGCACCGACGTCATTTACTCGCCTCCGTCGCGCGGAGCATGCCCAGGCGCGCCAGCGTCCGACGCAATGTTGGTGCGCGCGGCCGCATCGCGCGCCGTTTCGTAGGGTGCGTCCGGCGCCCCGGCGTCGGCGCCGCTGGGTGTGAGGCCGGCTTCTTCGACCATCACCTCGGCATCCCGTTCGGGCTCGGCAGCTGTTGGGGGCTTGGACTCGATGCGGTTACGGCGCGCATGGGCGGGACCTGACGTTGCGATGCCGGGGGGATCGTCGCTCGGCTCGGCGTGGGCGTTGTCGCGGGCGGCGGCGAGTTCGAAGGACGACGGGGGCGACGGCCTGGCGAGGGTCACGACGACGACGGCGCACAGGGCGCCGATGAACGCACCTCCGACGGCGACGCTGGCCCAGTGGCCGAGCGGTCGGCCGGGCGGCAAGTGGGGTGGGGGAACAGGGTCGACGATGGTGGTGGTGGCTTGGGGCTGGACGGCGGGCTGCAGGGCGCGCGCGAGCGCATCGGCAAACGCGGCGCAGTCGGGGAAACGGTTCTCGGGCTTCTTGGCGAGCGCTCGCGCGAACACGGCGTCGACCTCGGGGGGCAGACCGAACTCGACGGCGAACGCGGGTGCTTCCTCGGTGCCGATGCGAGCCGCGACCGTGACGGCGTCGTCGCCGGGGAAGGCGCGACGGCCCGAGGCGCCTTCGTAGAGGGTTGCAGCCAGCGAGAACTGGTCGGAGCGGTCGCTGAAGTTGCCGCCGGAGATGCATTCGGGCGCGCTGTAGGCAGGCGTTCCCAGCAGGCCGCCGGTGCGCGTGAGGGTGGAGTCGGGCACGCGCGCAATGCCGAAGTCGGTGATCTTGGCGCCGTGCTCCGACAGCATGATGTTCTCGGGTTTGATGTCCCGATGCAGCACACCGCTCCTGTGCGCCAACGCCAACGCCCCGCCGACCTGCCGCGCGATCACCGCCACCTCCGGCGCAGGCAGGCGCCCCTGCACCACGCGCTCCTTGAGCGTGTGACCCTCGACCAGCTCGAACACCAGGCACACGCCCAGCTTCTCGTGGTCGATCATGTCGTGCAGCGTGACGATGTTCGGGTGCGACACACGCGCGGCTGCCCTCGCTTCATGGCGCATCCGACGCAACAGGCCGTCGCGCACCTCCGGGCCGATCTGCAGATCGGTGCGCAGCATCTTGATCGCGACGTCCCGGTCGAGGACGGGATCGTGGGCGAGCAGCACGCGCCCCATCGCTCCGTGCCCCACCACTCGCCGGATTTCGTAACGTCCGACGCTCTCGGGAAGGTTCGTCGACCCTGCCATGGGCTTGAGGGACGTCTGTAGCGCCACCGGCTCTCTCGGTCCAGCAAAGAGGCTCGGCGCCTGGCAGTCGGTCGGATCAATCGGGATTCTGGTCGTCGTTTCCGCCGTCGGCGCCGCCATCGGGCGCCTTGTCCTTGGGCGGCGGAGGCGGAGCGGGGTGCTTGGGCGGCTCGCCGTAGTCGGCTGCCAGCTTGCGCCGGAGCTGCTCGGCCATCATCTCCTCGTGGTAGGTCGGCATGCGCGGCAACTGGATGACGACCGTGACGCCGTCTCCGCGGGGAACCATCTCGATGGATCCGGGCGTGACCCTGTTGCCGCTCTCGCTGCTCGTGTACTCGAACAAGATGTAGGCTGCTTGCGGGTCGCGCTCCGTGATCTTGTGGCCCAGGTCCACGCGGATCATGCGCAGCGCCGCGTTGTAGGTCTGCTCCATCGTGTAGGGCGAGGTGAAGGTGACCTTGGCGTCGGCGTCGCGGGAAACCAGAAGCGCGCCGGGCATGGCCGCGACGAACACCAATCCCAGGGCGAAGCGGGCGAAGCGACGACGATTCCGGTCCATGCCCCGGACCGTTAGCCGAGGGGACCCGCCTGGCCAAGTTCGGGGCGGGCGCGGGCGGACTGCCCCACGCCGATCGCTGCGCCGACCAAGGCATTGACGAACATCATCGACAGCTGGACCGCGTAGAGCAGGAACACGTACGCGGAGCCTGCGCCGAGCACGACCGGCTCACCGAAGTACAATGCGAGTCCGGCGTAGACCGAGGCTTGGAAGGCACCGAAGTAGCCCGGCGCGCCGGGCACGATGATCCCCAAGCCGAGCACGCCCATCAACGCACACGCGCGCACGAACGTCATGTGGTCCAAGCCGCAGCCCCACGCCAGCAACCACATCCCCGCGCCCGCCAGGCCCCAGTACAACGCCGTCTCCAGCAAGTAGGCGATCAGGTGCCGCGGCGAGGGCAGGAATCGGAACCCGTTCGAGAGCTTCTCCACCTGGTCGGACATGAACGTCGCCAACCTGGCCGACACCAGATCGATCACCTTGTGCGTGAGACGCCTCGCCAGGTCGCGCCGCCAGTAGAACAGCGCCATCGCCGCAAAGGCCGCGATGAACACCAGGAGCATCGAGTAGGCCGCGGCGGGCACCGCAACCACGGGCACCGGCAGCTTGCCGATGTGATCGGGCAGCGGGTCGAGAGGCCGGCCGAGCGGCAGCGTCACGCCCAGCACGGTCATCAGGAACAACCCGTCGATGATCCGCTCGGCGCCGAAAGCACCCGTGCCGGTCGAGAAGGGCACCGAGCCCTTGGAGTGCAGGAGCGCCGGGCGCACGAACTCGCCGAGACGGAAGGGCAGCACGAAGATCGCCACGAAGCCGATCCACGAGACGACCAGCAGCTCGCGCAAGGACACTTGGGCCACCGGACGCAGCAGGTGACGGCTGCGCATCGCGCGAACGAAGCTCCAGGCCATGACGACGAGCGCGTAGGCCCCGACGGTCCACCAGCGCACGGGGCGCAGCACCTCGGTGTCGGGCAGCACGGGAAGGCCGCCGCCGCGCAGCACCAGCCAGAACGCCACGCCGATCACGCCCGAGATCACCAGCTTGGTGACGTGGCGGTGCAGAAACGCGAGCAGACCTGGGTTGGACGGTGCGGGTTCGGGCATGACGTGGTTGCGCGGGCAGACTCATATCAAGTCGCCCCGGCGATCGCCACGACGGTCGTGACGGGCGTGGCGATCGCTACAGCTCGACCTTGCCGTCGAGGATGCCGCGGGGACCGTCGCACAGAAGGAACCGGGCTTCTTCGGCTCCCACGATCGACTGCATCCTGCCGATGCCCTCGGCCACGGCCTGGGCGTCGGACGGGCGGTGCGCGTCCGAGCAGACGGCGTAGTACAAGCCCAGCTCGAGCATGCGCTCCGCGGCCTTGCGGGGGGAGCGACCGTACTTGCCGGCCAGGGCACCCACGTCCATCAGAAGCACGTTGCCCCGCTCGACCAGGTCCTCGACGATCTCGATGTGCTTCCACACGGGCGAGTAGCGCTCGGGGTGGGCGATGACCGGCCGAAGCCCCTTGCGCCGCAGATCGAAGAGGCGATCGTTGAGCCTGGCGGGCAGCTGGTCCGCGGAGAACTCGATGAGCACGGCGCGCCCGCCGGGGTAGGGGAGCGCCTCGCCCGACATCAGCCGGCCGAACACCACGTCGTCGAAGAAGTGCTCGCTGGACAGCGCCACCTCCGGCATGGACGCCGCCTGCGGGAGCTGTGCGTGCATCGACGCATAAGCCGCCTCGATCCCGGCCTTTTCGTTGTCGAACATGCCGGGGCGCATGTGCGGCGTGGCGATCACGGTGTCGAATCCCAGCGACTGGAGCGCTGCCAGAAGGGCGATCCCCTCTTCGGCAGAACGCACGCCGTCGTCGATGCCGGGGATCCAGTGACTGTGGAGATCGATGTAGCCAGCCATCGGCCGGTATCTTGTACCGGGATTTGGATCGGCCAGGGTCAACCTTCGCCGTCGAGGATGCGGCGGCATCCGGCCGCTGCGCGCTGCATGGGTGCGGTCAGATCGCGTCCGCCCGCAGACCTGGCGCACAACAGCGCTTCCATGCCGTCCAGGGACACCGGGCGCACCTGGGTGTCGCGCGCGAGCGCCGCGGTCCTCGTGGCCACCTCGGTGCGGGTCGAACCCGCGCGCCTGGCCAGGAACGGGGCATAGGCCGCCAACTCCTCGCACACGGGCCAGGCGCCCGCGCCGGCTACCAGGCAGCCCGTGTCGTCCACCAGCACCAGGGCGTCGAGCCCAGCTTCGCTCCGGACGGTCGACAGCTGATAGTGCAGGGCAATGATGGGATCCCGGCTCCTGCGTCTGCGACGATCGACAACCCCGGCCATCAGGGACCTCCTCCGGAAGTCAAAAGGCGAAAGGCAAAGGACAAGAGTAGGAAGTCGAAAGCAAGATGCGGTCGTCGGTCCTTCCGTCTCTGACCTTTGACCTCAAAAATGATCTCTTGGCACCCCCGCTCCGGCCAAGTTCGTGGTACAGCGCCCTGCCCGAGTGAACGATTCGCTGGCCCCCCTCCTAGAGACCCGTCGGGTCATCCTGTGCGTCGGCTCAGGCGGCGTCGGCAAGACCACGACCACCGCCGCGCTCGGGCTTGCTGCGGCCAAGCGCGGCCGTCGCGCCCTGTGCCTCACGATCGACCCGGCGCGGCGTCTGGCCCAAAGCTTGGGGCTCGAGCAGCTTCGCGCCGATGCCCAACTCGTCGGCCCCGAACGCTTCGCCGCGGCGGGCTTGGAGGTCCCCGGCGAGCTGACCGTGATGATGCTCGACACCAAGCGCACCTTCGACTCGATCGTCGAGCGCTACGCGTCGAGCCCCGAGGCGCGCGATCGCATCCTGAACAACCGGCTGTACCAGTACGTGTCCTCGGCGCTGTCCGGCACGCGCGAGTACATGGCGATGGAGAAGCTGTACGAGGTCAAGAGCGACCTGCGCTACGACACGATCATCCTCGACACGCCGCCCACCTCCCACGCGCTCGATTTCCTCGACGCTCCGGAGCGGTTGATCGACGCGCTCGACAGCTCGGCGATGCGCTGGTTCGTCAAGGCCTTCCAGTCGACGGGCAAGCTGTCGCTCAACGTGTTGGCGCGCTCGGCGGCGATGGCGCTGCGCGGGCTTGGCCGCATCACGGGCCGAGGCTTTCTCGAGCAGGTCGCCGAGTTCGTCTCGGAGCTGCACCACCTGTTCGGCGGCTTCACCGAGCGCGCCAGGGAAGTGCAGACCGCCCTGCGCGGAGCGGATGTCGCCTACGTGCTCGTCACCTCGCCCTCTCCGATGGCGATTCGCGAGGTCGTCTACTTTTCCGAGCGCCTCGAGTCGCTGCGGCTGCCGTCGGACGCGTTCGTGATCAACCGGGTGCATGTAGCGCCGCCAGCGACCTACGACCTGGCCGAGATCGAGCAGGCGATCGCCAGGCGGTCGGTGCGCATGGACGACGACGCGGCCAAGCGGCTTCACGATGCGGTGCGGGACGAAGCGGTGCAGGCAGCGCTCGACGCGCATCACCTGACGCTGCTCGACCGCGCGCTCGACGGCTCGGCGGCGAAGTCGATCCGCGTGCGCGTGCCGGCGTTTCCGTACGACGTGCACGATCTGACGTCGCTCGACGATGTGGCGCGGATCCTGGCGCGTCCCTAGCCGCCCTTGCGCTCGCGGCGGCTCTCTGGCTTCTCACGCCCCATGCACTGCGGCCCAACGCTCCCCGCGCACGCGCACGAATGGCCGCCGAGCAGTCCGCCACCGAGCCAGGGCCGTGTGCTTGGTGCACCCGGTCGTCGTTCGACGCGGCGCCATCATGGACGCGCGCGTGCGGGTCTGGGGTGTGGCGTGTGGGGTGGAGAGTGGGGCGTGAAGCGTGGAGCGTGGAGCGTGGAGCGTGGAGCGTGGAGCGTGCAAGGCTGTCGTCGCCCGCGTTCTCCGGGCCGTTCAGCCCGCCTGGGCGCTTGAGCTCGTGGACCAGGTTGGGCAGGTACGACCAGCGGAACGGTCGGCTGCGCTGGTTGTGCAGGCTCATGTGGTCGTACAGCTTCTCGACAGATCGTCGGGGCCGCTGAACGTGCCTGGCCGCAGAAGTGTTTCTTCCACTCGCGCGAAGTCCGTCCGTTGACTCCGACGATCATCGCCACGTCCGCGGTCTGCGCGGCGTCAGCCAGAAGCAAGGCGGCCTGCCCCCGCTTGCCGATGCGCTGCTCGGTCGTGGGCCAGGAATGATTGGCGACCGGCGAAGCCGGGAGCCATGAGGCGTCGGCACAGCCAGGGCGATCGGATGCGAGCCCGCGTCGAAACACGGGTGCACAAATTCGCAACCGGCGGCCGGCTCGCTTATTACAGACCCAGGCCGAGGTCTGGGGCATGTGGGTTCGACGGCAGTGGGCAGCCGAGTGCGACGGACGTAAGCCCGCAGGAGGGTGCAAGAGCCTACGCGAAGCCGAACAGTTGACTACGCAGGTCAGCCGAGTTGTCGCCCGAAGACTGCTGCACCTTGTTCGTCGCGTTCGGGATACGACCCTGCGCACGGTCTTGTGCAAGCTGAGTCCCGAGCAGCTTCGCCCCGTGTTGCATCGTCAGATTCGCTTGGCCCATCGCAGAAAGAGCCTGCAGACCCTTCAGCGGCGCCCTAAGACTGATCCACCCTGCGGCGGGATACTGATCCACCGCGCCGCGTAGTTGCGAGGTTCACCGAGGCAGAACGCGGCGGGATACTGATCCACGTGGCGGGTTCACCTTCGC
>JAJZQG010000292.1 GCA_021847645.1 Myxococcales bacterium | reverse complement strand
CTCGGCGTGGGTGCGATCGCCCGGTCCCGCCAGTTCATCTACGCCATTCCCGACGGCACCCCGGATTCGCACAAGATGAAGTTCTGGAACGCGACCGACGCCTGCTGCGACTTCGACGGCAAGAAGCTCGACGACGTGGCGTACCTGCGGGCGGTCCTGGCCGACGCGATGTCCAAGCAGCATGTCGACGCCAAGAAGGTATTCGTGCTGGGCTATTCGAACGGCGGGTTCATGGCTCACCGGCTGGCCTGCGAGCTGAGCGACACCATCGCGGGAATCGCCAGCATCGCCGGCGGCGCGTGGAAGGACGCCTCCAAGTGCACGCCGTCCGAGCCGGTCACCGTGCTGCAGGTCCACGGCGACGCCGACCCCATCGTTCGGTATGAAGGCGGCCACGTGCTCGACAAGATGCAGATGCAGCCCCACCCGTCGGCCAGGGAGACCGTCGCGGGGTGGGCGTCGCGGGACCGGTGCGCAGCAACGCTGCTGCCGGGCGCCACGCTCGATCTCGAGGACAAGCTCGAGGGCGCCGAGACCGTCACGGCTCATTACGCCGGGTGCGCCAACTCCGCCGTGGAGCTGTGGACCGTGCGGGGCGGCAATCACTTCATCGCGCAGAAGCCCAGAGCCATCGAGGCGATCCTCGCGTTCCTCTTCGCCCACCCGAAGAGGTGACAGGGGGTTGGCCGCAGAGGCCGCAGAGGCCGCAGACAAGGACAAGGGCTGGGGCTGGGTCACCATCGGTCCCAACCCAGGACCATGCGCTCGAACTGCAGGGCAGGACCGCCGAAGGTCATCAGCAGTGCGCGCTGAATCCGGGTAGCCTTCATGTAGTGGATGACCTGAGCGCGATGTGCGTGCGTGAGTCGTTCGCAGGCCTTGAGCTCGACCAGTACTGGGGTGTCCGGAGGTGGCCGCGGATTGCCCGGAACACCGCGGATCTCGCGGGTGCTTGCCCGGACGCTCGCACGGGTCCGCTGCGACGCTCGCCAAAGGCTGCGCTTAGGGGCCTCCAAACGACGGATTGGTCCACGTGCTCGTGCTCGTGCTCGTGCTCGTGCTCGTGCTCGTGCTCGTGCTCGTGCTCGTGCTCGTGCTCGTGCTCGTGCTCGTGCTCGTGCTCGGCTTCAGCGAGCTGATGCTGATTTCACGCAACTGACGTGCGGCGCTGGCCGATGGGAGAGCACAGACAGGGAGGCTCGACCATGGCATACGATGGCGGATTCGACCACGAGAAGCTCGACGTCTACAGGCTGTCGACAGAGTTCCAACGCTGGGTGGGGCCGTTGATCGAGGGCGGTCTGGGAACGGGAGCGCGCCTGAGCGCGGCCAAGCACCTGGACGATGCCAGCACGTCGATCAGCAACAACATCGCAGAGGGCAACGGGAAGAGATCGGCCTTGGATCGGTGCCGCTTCTTGGATATCGCGCGCGGCTCAGCATTGGAGTGCGCGGCATGTCTTGACGTGCTGGTTGCCCGCAATCGCCTCGACGCAGGCGTCGCTCAAGAGGGCAAAGCCATGCTGGTTCGCATCGTCTCGATGCTGTTGAAGCTGACCGACAGATTGTTGGGCCCGGGGGCCCTGGGCTGACGGTCGGGCACGAGCACGAGCCGGGGTCGATCGCTATCCGGGCTCCGGTCTGGGCACGATATCGACGAACCACTTTTCGAGGCCGGGCATGCGCTGCAATCGATTCTCTAGCGCACGCATCGCGGCTGCGCCGAGTCTCTTGCCAGACTCGTAGACCTTGTCGACGAATCGCACGAGGGGGTGGTTGCCGTTCCAGGTCATGGACTGGGCATGCCCCAGTGCCGCGGGGATGGTGTCCAGCAGGTCGCCGTTCCATTCGTTCTCCAGGACGCCCCAGACACGCTCTACGGGATTGTACTTGCTGTGGTAGGGTGGATAGTACGCGAGCCGTACGGTGAGCTGGTGTTCGTCAACGAAGTCGACCACGCGCCGGATGAACTGCGTCCGGCGGCTGTTGTTTTCGGGACCGTTGTCCAGGTTCAGGACCAAGGTATCGATGCCATCGAAGCGCTCGGCGTTCTGCCGCCAGTAGCAATCGAGGGCATCCACGATGGCATCGCTGGTGGCCGGCGACCGCACAAACACCATGGCGACTTCATCGAACTGGGGCACGAGCATTCCGATCGGCACGAGCGTGGCGTCCGGCGTGTAGTCGTGGTCCAGCGCCGCGACCTTCACCCGGCAAGTTCCACCGCGCGAGAACTCGCCGATCTTGACCGTGGCTTTGCAGTCCGCCGACACCCTCAACTGGTTGTCGGACTCGTCCGCCTCCCGGTTCACTCGGTGGATCTGCTCGAAGATGGCGTCGGTTTCAGGGATCTTTTTTCCATCCACCGCAAACGCGGCACCGAGTCATCCCATCCATTCGCACTCCACCCCACACCGGAGATCGAGCACGAGCACGAGCACGAGCACGTGGACCAATCCGTCGTTTGGAGGCCCCTAACCCCCTCGACACCCGGCCGTACCGGTGAGAACCTGTTGGAAGCATCGGGTACTCTCTTCATGACGCACCAACACTTCCTTTCACGCAGCGTCCCCTGGAAACGCCTCGCGATCCTGTGCCTTCTTGCCGCGGCATCCGGTTGCGGTCCCTCGGGCGACAACGGTGAGCCCGTCGGCGCCTCGGATTGGGCCGTTCACACGGTCTGCGGCTCGGGCAACACCGTCAAGGGCATCGACGTGTCGTCCTGGCAGTCCACCATCGATTGGAGCGGCGTCGCGCAGTCCGGGATCGCCTACGCGTTCATTCGCGTGAGCGACGGCGTCAACTACCCCGACTCGAAGTTCGACGCGAACTGGAAGGGCGCGAAGGCCAACGGCATCATCCGCGGCGTGTACCAGTACTTCGAGCCGAGCCAGGATGCCACTGCGCAGGCCCAGCTCCTGGTCGACAAGCTCAACGCCGCGGGCGGCTTCGATCATGGCGACCTATCGGCCGTCATCGACGTGGAGACCATGGGCAGCCAGAGCGCCGCGACGGTCATGAGCAAGGTGCACACGTGGCTCGACTACGTGGAGTCTGCCACACAGCGAAGGGCGATTGTCTACACGGGCTCGTACTTCTGGGACGACAACGGGCTCGACAACACCTGCTCGAGCTACCCGTTGTGGACCGCGCACTACACCACGAATCCGTGCCCGCTGACGTCGGACTCGTGGGCGAAGTGGACGTTCTGGCAGTACACGGACTCGGGCTCGGTCAGCGGGATCAGCGGAGGGGTCGACAGCGACGTGTTCGACGGCACGGCGAGCGAGCTGCAGCAGTTCATCGCGGGGCTCGATCTGTCGCCCGTGCAGCCGGACGCGGGGGAGCCGGACACGGGGACGCAAGGGGATTCCGGGACGCAAGGGGATGCGGCGCAGCCCGATGCACCGGTGGTGGAGCCCGACGCTGCCCAAGAGGCGTCCGCGCCCGATGCCGAGCAGGCGGACGCCGGTGCCGACGCCGCGCCGCAAGACGCAGCGACGGACGCCGAGCCACCGTGGGTGGACGCGACGTTTCCGACCGAGACTCGAGGCGACGTGGCCAGCGACAGCCCTTGCAGTTGCAGCGCGGTGGGGCGGGGCAGGGGATCGTCGCGCGGGACGGCCGTGCTTGCGGTGCTGGCGATCGCGGCGGCGTTGTCGCGTGCACGGCGCCGGTCGCCCGGCGTCAGTCGTCTCTCGAGCGGCGAAGCTGCGTGAGCACGCCGCCGCGGGCGGGCACCCAGGACTTCTTGTAGTAGTAGTCGATGAAGGTCGGGCACTGCTCTTCGAACAGCTCCTCGGCAACTTCGTCCGCGGCATCGATGTACGCCGACTCGATCTCGCAGAGCGTTGCCGTGATCTCCCCGAGCCTGCCCGAGAGCGCCACGTGACGGCAGCCGCAATGGCTTTGGCACCGATCGCGGATTGCGCACGGCTCGCAGATCGTCTCGACGCGATCCTTGGCGGTCTGCAGCTCGGTGATGCGCGCGGGGATCAGGCCGGTATCCAGCGTGCCGATCACCAGCTCGTCGGCCGTGTCCTCGCCGACCATCTGCGCGCACGGATAGATGCGGCCGGAGGGAGCGACGCAGAACTCGCTGCCGCCCATCAGGCAGCGGCTGGGGCACGGGATGCCGCCCTTGAGGTGCGTGAGGATCTTGGTGTGCAGCGGCTCGAGCGCGAGCGCCGTGCCCTGACGGAACAGCTCCTTCCACACGGCGCCCGCCTCGCGCAGCGCGCCTCGCAACGTCTCGACCGACTCCTCGGTCCACTCGTCGCGGAAGTTGGCCGACAAGATCACCTTCGTGGCGCCCATCGGCGCCAGCGTCCGCACCGCCTCGCCCAGGTACGCCGCGGTCGTCGTGCTGATGACGCCCACCAGCTGGAATGGGATCTTTCGCGCGCGCAGACGCCCCAGGCCCGCCATCACGTCGTCGAAGCTGCCCTTGCCCGAGGCATGCACACGGTGCCGGTCGTGGGCTTCGCGCGCACCGTCCAGCGACACGAACACGGTCCATGCCCGCGGCCCGCTCATCATGTCGGCCGCGTCGTCGTCGAGCAGCGTGGCATTGGTGTTCATCAGGAACCGCAGCGTCGGCTGGCGTCCGGGCAACGCTTGCACCGCGTGCTCGGCATAGGCCACGGTCTCGCGCACCAGGTCGCGGTGCAGCAGGGGCTCGCCGCCGAAGAACGACACGTCCAGGTGCGCCATCGGCTGCTGCAGTGCCAGGTCCACCGCCCGGCGCATCGTGTCGGTGCTCATCGCCCGCGTGAACTTCTCACCGGTATAGCAGTACGTGCAGCGGAGGTTGCACTGGTGATCGACGAACAGGGTCAGCTCCATGGGGCGGGCCTTTCCAAGGTCACATCATCGTAGCGAGTCGAGACGCGATCGCCACGTGCGCAATGCGATCGGATGCCTACCCGCCGCCTGGGCTCAGCCTCGGCTGCAGCTCGCCGAGCACCACGAACTTCAGGTACCGCCCTTCCGGCCAGCCCGGCGTCGTCGAATGATCCAGCGGCTGGCCGAACGTCTCGAGCACCCGGAACTCCCGCCCCATCGTCACCTGGTCGTCGAGCGTGGTCAGGAACGCATCCATCGTGACGTGGCTCGAGCAGGACGCCGCACAGAACACGCCGCCCCGCGCCACCACGCGGATGCAGGCCTCGTGCAGCTTGCGATACGCGCTCAGCGCCCGCGGCAGCGTGCGCTCGCTGGGAGCGAACGACGGTGGATCGGAGATGACCAGGCTGAAGCGATCGTTGCGCGCGTGGGCTTGTGCGAGCCAGGAGAACACGTCCGAGGTCACGAACGTATGGGTCGAAGGGTCCAGGCCGTTGAGGCGGAAGGTCTCCTGCGCAATCGCATGCGCGGGGTGGGCGATGTCCACCGAGGTCACGTGCGTGGCGCCGCCCAACGCGGCCGCACAGGAGAATCCTCCTGCATAGGAGAACAGGTTGAGCACCCGGGCGCCCTTGCTCATCGAGCGCACGCGGCGACGATTCTCCCGCTGATCGAGGAACGCGCCGGTCTTCTGTCCATGCGCGAGGTCGACCACCATGCGCATGCCGCGCTCCAGCACGACCACGCGGCTTGGCGCCTCCTCGCCGGCAATGCCCTGCAGCTCGGTCTTGTCGCGACGGGGCATGCGCCACACCAGGCTGCGCATCCCCCGCGCTTCGAGCTGCGGCCACAACGCCTCGAGCAGCGCCCTGGCCCACGGCACGATCGCTTCGCCGTCGAATCTGGCTACCACCACGTCCGCGTACCGGTCGAGCACCACCCCCGGCACGCGGTCTCCTTCGCCGTTGCACAGCCGATAGGCATTGGTGTCCGACGCTTGGAACCACGTTTCCCGCGCCTCGATCGCCCGGGCGACATTGTTGGTCAGCAGCGCCAGGTCCAGCTGCTGGCTCGAGGAGGTCGTATACACGCGCACGGCGATGGGCGACTCCGGGTCCCACAGGCCGCGTCCGGCGAACGTGCCGTCGTCGGCATGAAGCGAGACGGGCGTTCCCACGTGCAGGCTCGCCGGCGCCCGGCGCACGGCGTTGCGCCATACCCAAGGATGCCCGCGGCGCACGGCCTGGGCAGCTGCCCGGTCGATCTCGACGCGGGCGGGACGGGCGGCAAGGTTGGCTGGCGACGGCATTGAAGGCTCCGAGCACGTACGGGTCGCGCATCGCGAACAGTCGCGCTATGGGTGCTGGTGTGATGCGTCGTATCGTCGCACAGGCATCCCTCGCGTGGCTCGTGCTTTCCGCATGCGGCTGCATGAGCTCGAACCATGACGCTCTGGCCGCGACCGACGCGGGCCCGTCGCTCCTCACCGACGCCTCCGCGGATGGCGTCGGGGACGGCTTGGACGATGACGCGACGGCCCTGGACGCGGGCGACGGTTCAACCGACCAGGCCGTCGACTCGCCGCCACCCATCCAGCCCGATGGGCCGTCGGTCTTCTCTTTCGTCCACGCGATCCCCGATTCCCCAGCGCTTCGTGTGTGCTTCGCGGTCCGATCGGGCAGCTCCTTCACGCTGCTGCCGGTCGCGCCATGGCCCTCCGATGCGGCCGGCCTGGCGTACGCTCACGCCGCCTCGGCCTCCACGGTTCCGGGCAACGTCGATCTGGGAAGCACCGATATCCGTCCTATTGTCCTGACGGGAGACCTGTCCCAGCTCGGCACGTCGACGTGCGAGGCGATGAGCACGCCTCCAGCGGGCGTGCAGGCGTCGTCGCTGCCCGTGATTCCCAGGGGAACGCTCACCCACGGCCGGCACGTGATCATGGCCGCTGCCGGGTGCGTGGGCGGCGACACGCACCAGGACACGGCGCAGGAGACCATCTGCGGCGATGGCTACTTGCCTGACCACCCCACGCTGACCTTGTACGTCGCTTCGCTCGACCGGGCTCCCTCGCAGGACTTCATCGGCTTGCAGGTGTTCAACGCTTCGCTCGCAACGCCTCTTTCGCAGGTCGATCATGTCGTCGCCGATCCGGTCACGCGCACCACGATCGTCTCGAGCCTGCCGCCCGGCGCCGTGGCTCCCTCGCCGCCCAACTACGCTCTGACGCCCGGCCAGCTGGGCGGTTCGGGCTCGGCCAACCGCCTCGAGCTGTTCGACTCCGGCATGCAGCAAGCCTCTTCCACCGTGATGGTCGCCGACGCCATGGCGCGCGGAGGCCTGGCTTCGCAGGACGTCGTCGCGGGCCGCAACTTCACCGTTGTGCTGGTGGGGCCCCGCGCGGGAACGCCCGACGGCGCCTGGTGGAACGGGTTCACCATGACCCTGCTGCCGAGCGATCCTTGACGGCGGATCGGGTTCCACCGGGAAGCCGTGCGACGTCCCGTTGAACGGCGACGTGCCGAAGTTGGCGGACCGATCTTCGCGCCCCTCCGCCGGTACCCACGAGCCGGCGTCGTTCGAATTGCCGCGCGCGCGGCTACGGATTCGGGTAACGTGCGAGCATGAGAACCTGTGCCCTTCTTGGCTTCGCGATGGCTGCAGGGCTGCTGGGATGCTCGGCGAACGGCAGCTCCCCGGCAACGTCTTCAGGCTCCGGGTCCGGAACCGACGGAGGCGTGCCCGAGGCGGGAGCTCAGTGCGGTCAATGCTTCGGCGGCAACTACACGCCCTGCAACGCCGACGGCACACCGGGTCAGTCGGTCTCTTGCGACGGCAAGGTGTGCGTCGTGGGCCTGGGCTGCGCGAAATGCGCGCCGGGCGCCGAGCTGTGCGTGGGCAACGAGGTGCACAAGTGCGGTTCCGACGGGATGAGCAGCGACGAGGTCGTGCAAGTGTGCGACGTGGCGCACGGCGACCTGTGCGCGGACGGCAAGTGCGGAGCCGCGTGCGACCTGGCGGCGGAGCAGGCGTCGAACGTGGGCTGCGAGTTCTGGGCGGTGCAGCTCGACCAGATCGACTACCTGGGCAACGACCCGGTGGACATGCCCTGGGGCGTGGTGCTGTCCAACGCGAGCCAGACGGAGGCGAACGTAACTATCGAGCAGAACGACGCGCCCCAGGGGCAGCCCCTCTCGACGGTCGCGATCCAGCAGGTGACGGTGGCGCCGGGGCAGCTGCAGGTCGCCCTGCTGCCGGTCAGGCCGCTGGATTGCGGCGTCAAGCACAACGACCCGGCGGCGCCCGGGACGTGCCTTTCCTCGCAGGCATTCCGTATCAAGTCGTCGTCTCCCATCGTGGTGTACCAGTACAACGTATTCCCCAACTCCTGGTCGAACGACGCTTCGCTTCTGCTGCCCACCAGCGCGCTCGGCAAGATCTACCGTGTCATCGGCTGGCAGGCCGGGCACCCCGTGTCCGTGCCTCAGTTCAACACTCCCGTGGATCGGTCCTACGTGACCGTCGTGGGTACCACGGACAATACCCACGTCGCCGTGCGTCCAAGCTGGCGTATCCGGGGTAACCCTCCCATCGCCGCGACGGGCCCGGGAGGCCAGATCGACGTGACGATCGGACCATTTGACGTCCTCAACCTCGAGACGGACGACGGTACGATGCAGGATCCGAAGGAGACGGTGACGGACTTGAGCGCGACCATCGTGGAGTCGGACAAGCCGGTCGCCGTGTTCACGGGCGTGGAGACCGCAGGAGCCCCGGGCTGGGTGGACGTCCCGACGCCCGGCGGCTACCCCGTGGGAACTCCGTGCTGCCTCGATCACTTGGAAGAGCAAATGTTTCCCGTCGAGTCCGTCGGGACCCACTATGTCATCGCGCGCAGCCCGGTCCGCTCGACCTCGACCTTCCGCGAGCCGGACGTCATCCGCTTCCTCGGAGTGGCCGAGACCGCGAACGTCACGACGAGCCTGCCGCCGCCGTACGACTCGTTCACGATCCAACCCGGCGAGGTGAAGACGACCTGGACGCAGGACAACTTCGTGGCCGAGTCCGACAAGCCGATCATGATCGGGCAGATCCTCGTGTCCCAGGCCTGGGTCGACGGCCCCTCGATCGGCGACCCGTCGCTGACCGTATTCCCCCCGGTAGAGCAGTATCGCACCGAGTACGTGATGCTGGCGCCGTCCTCGCCGGCACCGTATGTGCCCTGGCTCCAGCACTGGTTCGTCATCTCGGCGCAGACCGGGACGGATGTGCTGCTGGACGGGCAGACGACGGCAGCCTGCCACACCGAGCCGGCGGGCACGGTGCAGGGCGTGTCCTACGAGACTCGCTGGTGCCCGGTGCAGGAGGGCCCGCACAACCTCAGTGGCACCAAGCCGTTCGGCGCTACGGTCTATGGCTACGGCAGCGCCGGATCCTATGCCGCAGCGGGCGGCGCGGTCGTGCAGCATATC
>JAJZQG010000291.1 GCA_021847645.1 Myxococcales bacterium | reverse complement strand
CCTCGACCGCCATGACATCGGCGACCATCCAGAACGCGTTCTGGGCGTTGTCGTCACCCTGGCAGGAGGACTTGGGGAAGGTCACCGGCGCGTCGTATCCGGCAGGACCGAACTGCGCGACCTGGGCCCCGCCACAGTAGATGGTGACGGTGGGGTGCAGGTCGCCGTCGTAGCAGTGGCCGTAGTAGTGGACGCCGATTCGGGTCCAGAAGCCGTAGGGGGGCTCGTCGATGTTGATGTTCTCCGGTGCACAGAAGTCGGCGTTCTGCGGGTCGGTCACGGTCTTGTCGCAGGTGATGTTGTCCAGGTCGAGCCGGGGATTGTGGCAGCCCTTGTTGAACATCCTCCACTGCTGGCCCGCGCCACGCGGAGCGTTGTAGCAGGTGTAGATCGGGTCATTCGGATCGTAGGGCTGCTTGAAGGTCCAGTTGTGCGGATACGTATCGGGGTTAAACCAGGTCGGCGCCGCCAACCCCGGCATGGCGATGGCGAAGTTGGCCGCCGTGCAGTCGGCATAGAAGCAGTCGTCTGGGGAGCCGGTGGGCATGAGCGGCATGAACCACGCGCTCTTCACACCGGGCTTGTGCACGTGCAGATCCAGGTCGGGGCCAAACGTGTTGGTCGCCGTGCCCCCGTCGGCGTCCGTGTAGTGGTTGACCGCGCCCTCTCCCTGATGATCCCAGTTGAGCTCGACGCGAAGCCCGGTCGTGCCCACGTACAGCGAGAAGGTGCATGTCGCCTGTCCACCGGAGCCGTCGTCTTTCGTGTAGGTGACGTTGTACTGGCCGGACTGCAGCGGCGTGTAGGTCGCGCTGGGGCCGTTGTTCTGGACCTGTGGGCAGGTGCCTGGGGGAATGCTCGGCGGGCAGTCCACCACAAACGAATCGCCGCTGGCGCCCTGGCCGAACGTGCCTGTGCCGTCTTTCAGGTTGACCGTGGCGAACGGAGGGACGCTCAAATCATGGCAGCCCGTGGGCGTGCCCTGGTTGAGGCAGTTGTCGACCGAATCGGCGTGGAAGCCGCCGATGCAAGCGCCCCACGTCCCGGTTTCCTGACAGCTCTCGGTGCCGTCCTTGCAGGCGCCCTTGTTGCGCGACGCGGGATCGCCCTTGAAACACCAGTGCGAAAGACCGGGCGTGCATGCGCAGCCCTCGTCGACGATACCATTGCAGTTGTCGTCGTAGCCGAGGTGCTGCGGATCGCAGAGCTCGACCGGGCCGCACTGCGAGCCGCACTGGTTGACCGGTATGTCGTTGGCGTCCGGTTCTTGAGAGCCGGCTTCGGGCACGAGGAAGCCGCCAGCACCTCCGGATGGACCGCCGCCGGAACCTGCCGTAGCGCCGCCGGTGCCCGCATTGGCGGAGCCGCCGCCGTAGCCGCTGCCCGAGTTGTTCGCGCTGCAGCTCGCGAGCAACGCGACGTTCGCGCCGACGGTGAGAGCGAGCGCCGCGACCGTGCGCCACCTGGAAGGGGACATGCAAACCTCCTCGCGTGGATGTCGCCCGGAGCACGATCCTTGTCCGGGAGTCGAGCCGGAGGACACGACACGTGCATGTTAGCGTGGAACGGGGAACGATGCGAGCCGGCGCGAGGCGGTTGTGTGAGGATGCTGATGGGCGTGGGGAAGCTCAGGCCGGGCGCCGGAGCAGGAAGGGGGAGTGGCGACTCAATGGTCGGCAGCGCACGGGTCGGGGCCGGGCGGGGTCTTGTCGTTGACCTTGCCGAGCTGCACGGCCTTCATGTCGAAGCCCAGGCCGATCGAGATGCCATTGCAGGTCTTGGTGGAATCCTGGGTGCCGTCGTTCATGATGTCGGAGGCGGCGCGGATCTGCTGGGCGATGCTGTCGAAGGTCGACGAGCCGGCGCAGAAGGACGTGCTGATGTTGCCGGCCACGCTCTGCAGGGAGTTGATCAGCTCCTCGGTATCGAGGATGCCCGCGATGATGCCGTGGGTGGCGGAGGTCGGAGGGTTGCCCGCATCGAGCTGGGCGGTCAACTGGGCCTCGTGGATGGTCAGGCTCAGCGAGTAGCCCTGGACCGACAGCGACAGGTTCACGTTGCCCTTGGACCCGGAGACCCAGGTGCCACCGGCTACATAGCTCTTCGCGAACTGCACCTTGGAGGTGTTGCCGGCGTCCATCTGCGGGGTTCCGGTGTCGAGGCACTGTGCCATCAGCTCACAGTAGACCGGCCACTTGTCCGTGCCGTCCCACTTGGGCGTCAGCGGGTTGCCGTCCGCGTCTGAGAGCTGAGCGCCTGCGTACAGCGAGGCCGGCAGGTCGATGTAGTTGGTGCCGCCGCCGATGCCGTCGATCTTCAAGATGATGGTGAACGCGCCCGAGGCGATGTTCTCGTTGATCTTCGTGGAAGCATCGGCCGCGAGGTTGATGATGATTGGCAGGATGTTGGCGCCGAAGCTGTTGTCGATACCGCCGTTGCCGTCGGTCTTGACGTTCGCCGCATTGGCGCCTTCCTGCAGCTTGCAGTGGTTGGTCGTCTTGAGGGTCGACTTGATGCCGTCGAGGTCGTAGCCGAAGTCCTTCCACGCGTCCAACGACTGGGTGCCGTCCCAGGTGGTGTCGCCGAGGTACAGCTTGTCGACAGCGAGGATCGTGCCGGAGCCATCGCCCGCGACGCCGTTGGCGGGAGCTGAGGGGGGAACGGTGCAGTCGGTACACGGCGGGGTGACCTCGCCGCCGCCGCCCGATCCACCGCTACCCGCGCCGCCGCCGGAGCCACCGGAGCTGCTGCTGCCGCAGCCGACGGCGAGCGCAAGCGCGCCAAACGCGCCCAAGATGCCAGCCAAGACCTTGCGATTCGTGTAAAGCATTGGTGTCAGCCTCCCTGTCCTACCCCAAGTACGAGATGGAGAGCGCCGGGGTCCGCGTCAGCGGTTCCGGACCGACCAGATGTCTGCGCGAAGGGGCCACGCGACTGTGCATGGTACGGGGACATAAGCGAGCCCGCAAGGAGCATTAGAAGTTTGTGGCGGTGCGGGACCTCTCGCGCGCTGCGTCAAACCGAGCGAGCGTTCGTCTGGTCACTGGGGACAGGGGGCGGTCTGCTCAATGAGGGGGCGAGGCGTTCGTGCGCGCGGTCGAGGGCGCTACGGATGTCGCGTCCGGCGAGGCGGACGGCAGGCCGTGCGAGGACGGCCGCCGGCCGCGCAGCCGGGGCCCCGCGCGGACGGGCCGTGCGCGCGGGGGGGCTCGACTGCCCGAGAAGACAGAAGGGCGAGGGGGCACGCGGCGGGGAAGGCACGGCAGGACTATACGAATCGGGATAGTACGCACCGCATGGCGAGGGACGGGAACAGCGGACACGACTGACCGCGGCCGCGTGGTGCGCTCCCGCAGGAAGGACACGCTGCCCGCGGCGTTGGTCTCGAACGTGTTGCCCGAGTGGATATCGTGGTTGTGCCGTGTGTGTCCAAGGCCCCGTGTCCAGGGAACGCCCCGCAAGGTGCTTCCCGACGCTCGACGTGGCCACCCGGCTGGGGCGGCGCGGCGCTCGACCTGGGGGGCGCTGCGACACATGGGTTGGGCGCGCCGGCGCTGGCCCCGTTGGCGCACTCGTTGGATGGGGACTGAGGCAACGTCACGCGCGGTCGAGCGGGGACCACCGGCCGCAAGCGAAGGAGCCACGACGGCTCATCGCGCGGTCGAGAGTCACCGACCCCCGGCAGAGAGCACGGCTAGAAATACCTAGGCAATCGCCGTGGCACGAGCGATGCTGTCCCCGGTCCACGTGATGGCGGTCAACACGGACGTCCCACGATGAACCGATGACCCGCGAGCTCGATGCCGGCCTTGGCATTCGCGGCGACCGGCGACGAGCCCGCTCGCGGACGGCTGGATGCTCATGCCCATGGAACTCGACGTCGAGTCCCTCGCTGGTCGCCCACGCCCTGCCGATTTTCGCAAGGAGACTCCTGTCATGGACGCAAACGTGCAGCAACTCGTCGAGCGAGAGATCAAGCGATGGCAGTCCGAGCGCGCCGCCAGGGTCGACTCCCATCAAGGCGAGTTGCCCCTCTACGACGTCATCACCCTGTCGAACCAGTTCGGTTCCCAGGGCCACGCCGTGTGCCGGCGCTTGGGCGAGGTCCTCGGCATTCCGGTCTACGATCGGGAGATCGTCGAGCACATCGCCACGAACAAGCACGTCCGTGTGCTGACGGTCGAGACGATCGACCAGCGGGCCTACGGCGGGATCGACGACCACATCGCCGCGCTGTTTCGCGAGCGCAATTTCGATCAGAGCGACTACATGCAAGCGCTCGTGAGCACGGTGTTGGCGCTGTGGCATCACGGGCCTTGCGTGCTGATCGGGCGGGGCGCCTCGCACATCGTTCCGCGCGCGCACGCGCTGTCGGTCCGAACGGTCTCGAACCTGGACGATCGCGTGCGCGTAGTCCGCGAGCGTGAGAAGCTGGATGACAACGCCGCGGCCCTGCGAAAGCTCCATCGAACGGACGCCGAGCGCAACGCTTTCTCCCACCGCTACTTTGGGTGCGACATCGACGCGCCGGACACCTATGATCTCGTCGTCAACACGTCCTACTTGCCCGCGGAGACGGCGGCGGACGTGATCGTGGCCGCCTACCGGCGCAAGTTCCGCCGCGACGGTGCCGAGACGAGCAAGGCAACTTGATTGAGGCGTCCGTGCGCGCCCATGCTCACGCGGGCTCGACGATCGATGGCGCGTAGCTTGGGCATGCGAGCTAGCGGAAGCGGGCCGCCGGTTCGTTCCGGTTGCCGGCCGATCAACAATCCTGCCCAAACGAACCGTCGCAGCTGGTGACGCGACGAGAGACGTCGAGTCCGGAGCCGGAAGAGCGAGCCGTCGTCCGAGCCTCTTCGTGCCCGCTCCCGCCGTGGCGCGCGGTGGTCTTCGTGAGCGCGTGTCCACGAGGAATCCGGTATGCCTGGCTTCGTTCGTACGTCTTGACGCGAGGTGGGTGCGCTCGACGGCCCCGGGGCTGGGACGCGCGTTTCGGAGATAGGGCAGGTCAGCGGCGCCCGTGGGCATGCAGGGGCTGGCCGACGCGGTCGAGGAAGGCCCGGTGATGCCGGCCCGTCAGCTCCAGGTGATGGTAGACGTGAAGCTTGGCGACGTCCTCGATGAAGATCCAGACCACGCAGTAGCCCCAGACCATGCCGATGATGGGCCATGAGAGCGGGGCGACCAGGCCGAAGCCAAAAGCGGCGATGATCGTGACCGCCACCTTCGTGATCAACGCCGAGAAGACCATGGCCGGAGCAGGGAAGGGCTTGGAGAGCCAGGGTCGCCGGGTGCGGGCCACGAACAGGGTCAGGTGGCCAGCCACCGCCAGCTTCAGGAAGATCAGGGTTTGCAGCTGGGGAACCGGCAGCTTGAGCCACTCCTTGGCGATGAGCAGCAGCAGGAAGGTCTCGACCACCCCAATGAGCCCCAACACCGTGGAGACCGAAAGCACGCGCTTCATGTTCCACACCGTCGGCTTCGGATCGAGCCACGTGTTGTCGTAGGCGATCGTCATGATCGGCACGTCGTTCGCGAAGGCCAGCAGGATGATCATGATCGCCGTAATCGGATAGAAGTTGAAGGCCAGCATGGCCGCGACCACGAAGAACATGATTCGGATCGTCTCGGTAATGCGGTAGATGGCGTAGCTGTTCATCCGCTCGAAGATCCGGCGGGCCTCTTCGACCGCCTGCACGATCACCGACAGGCCCGGGGCCGTGAGCACCAACGCAGCGGCAGCCCTCGCCGCGTCCGTCGCCCCGCTCACCGCCACGCCCGTGTTGGCCTGCTTGAGCGCCGGCGCGTCGTTCACCCCGTCGCCCGTCATGCCCACGATGTGGCCGCGGGACTGCAGCGCCCTGACCACGGCGAACTTGTGCTCGGGAAATACCTGCGCAAAGCCGTCCGCCGCTTCCACCTGGGCGGCGATGTCCGGGGGCACCTCCCCCTGGGCCTCCACCCGCTCGAAGAACCTGCCGGCGGGCTGGATGTTCGACGCCATGCCCAGCTGCTCGGCGATGTGACGGCCGATGGCCTGGTTGTCGCCGGTGACCATCTTGACCGCAATACCGTGCTCGCCCGCGCGGCGGATCGTCTCGGCCGAGTCTTCCCGCGGCGGGTCGAAGAGCGGCAGCAGCCCGAGAAACTCCCAGGGCCCCTCGCCGCGACGGCGCGCCGCGCCCAGCGTGCGATAGCCCTCCTTGGCGAGACGGTCGACGTCGGCGTCGACTCGCTCGACCGCGTTCGGTTCGAGGTTGCACAAGCCCAGCACCACCTGCGGCGCGCCCTTGGTCACCTCGAAGGCCCCTTGTCCCTCTGGACCGGCGATCTGTGCCGACGTGCGCTTGCCGATGGGATCGAAGGGCACGAAGGTGGTCTGGTTGTAGCGCCCGAGCACGCTCGGATCCGTCAGCCCCGCGATGACCGCCAGGTCGATCGGATCCCGGTCTTCGGCCCGGGAGGCCAGGGCGCCCGCGAGAATCAGCCCCTGCGCGTCCGTCTCGCCGGCGGGCAAGGGCTCGCCCAGCGTCAGCTTGTTCTGCGTCAGCGTTCCCGTCTTGTCCGAGCACAGCACATCCATGCCCGCCATCTCCTCGATGGAGTCGAGGCGCGTCACGATCGCCTTCATCTTTGCCAGATGCGTGGCGCCAATGGCCATCGTTACCGACAGCACCGCGGGCATGGCCACCGGGATGGCCGCCACGATCAGGATGAGCGAGAATTGCACCAACGTCAGCAGCGGCGTTCCCCGGAAGAGCATCGCGATGAGCAGCACCCCCGCCAGGGCCAGGCTCAGATAGATGAGATAGTCGCCGATGGTCAGCACCGCCTTCTGGAAGTGCGACACCGACTTGGCCGACGACACCAGCTTGGCGGTCTTTCCGAAATACGTGTTCGCCCCGGTGGCGGTCACCTCCGCCACCATCTCTCCCTGCTTGGCTACCGACCCCGAGTATGCCGTATCGCCCGCGCGCTTGTTGACCGGAAGCGATTCGCCGGTCAGCGCCGACTGGTCCACGCTCAGATATTCGCCATCCAACAGGTTCACGTCCGCCGGGATGATGTCGCCCAGCCGCAGCCGGATGACGTCCCCCGGCACAAGCTCATGGGCGTCCAGCTCGATCCATTGCCCGTCACGCTTCACCCGCGCCATCGCCGCCAGCTGCTTCTTGAGCGCGTCGATGGCGTTGGAGGCTTGGCGCTCCTGCCAGAAGCCCACGCCTGCGTTGAACACCAGCAGCGTGAGAATGATGCCCAGGTCCGCCCAGTGGTGCACGAGCAGCGAGAGCACCGCCGCCACTTCGATCATCCACGGGATTGGCCCCCAGAAGTACGAAGCCAGCTGCCGGAGCAAACTCACATGTTGCTCTGGTAGCGAGTTGCGTCCGTACTGGGCGAGACGCTTGGCCGCCTCGGCCGAGGTCAGCCCCTCCAGGGACGCCGGCGCGATCTCCCTGGTGCCCTGAACGCCGCCGGCCCCGTTCGATGACCCTCGACCGGTGTCGGACGCCGCCGGCTTCTTTCCTTGGCTCGCCTGTGCCATGTCCGTCTCCTCATCCTAGTCCCCATTAGATGCCGCAGGAGCCGTCTGTATCACGACGCAGGAGAGTCTTGTGTGCAATCGTTGCCCGGCTGGCGATCGGGAAGCAAAGCACGCCGCGCTTCGGGGCCTGGGCTCGACTGGGCGGGGCACCGCACGCGTACTCGTGCGCTCGGATGCCGCAGCGGCGCCCTTGCCCGCCCCCGCGCCGGATCGCCTATTCGCTGGCGTGTCAGCCGTGCGCAGGCTACAGCGGGGCGCATGACGTCAGGCGCCAACGATCCCTTCGACACGCTCTCGTCCCTCGTGCAGGCCGGGCCGAGCCGATTTGCCGCCGTCGTGCCCGATGGCTGGCAGCAGGGCCGCGGGCTTTTCGGCGGGATGACCGCAGCCTTGATGGTGCGTGCCCTGGAGGCCTCGAGCCCGGACCGTCCGCTGCGGAGTCTGACCGCCCAGTTCTGCGGGCCGGTGCGACCTGGCGAGGCAGAACTGCGGGTCGAGATGCTTCGTGAGGGCAGCGCGGTGACCACGACCGCGGTGCGGCTGCTGCAGGACGGCGAGGTGCAGGCCTTTGGCGTGGGTGTGCTCGGTCGCGCCCGGATGCAGGATCGCGACGGCACGTATCTGACGCCGCCGAAGCTGTCGGACTGGCGCGCGGTGCCGTCGCTGACGGTCGGGCCTCCGCTCGGGCCGTCCTTCGCGCGGTTCTTCGAGTACCTGACCGATGCCGCGCTTCCGTTTGGCGGAATCGAGTCCACGGCCAGTGGTTGGATTCGCCCGAAGGCGCCGGGAAACGCGCGAGACGCAGCGCTGCTCGCGGCATGAATCGACGCCTGGTGGCCCGCGCTGTTTGCGATGGAGCGACAACCGCGTCCGATGGCGACGGTCGCCTTCACGTTCCAAGCGATGGGCGATTGTGGGGGGCTCGAGCCGGAGGCGCCGTACCAAGGAACTGGCGTGCGCGCGTCGAGTGCCCCCGAAGCCGACCGCTCTGCAAGGCACACAAGCTTGCGTGCCCGACGCCTCGGCGCCCCGCTCCACATCGACAGCCATCCGCTATCCTTGTACGGAGCGGGTGACCCGCCTTCCCAGAGGCTGGCTCGGTTCCAGGGGCGGTTAACCCGCCCGTCAAGACTCTGAGCCCCGCGAAACGGGCGGGTGACCCGCCAGAAAATCTGCCGTGACCGGAACGTCGAGCGGGTGACCCGCGTTGAGTTGCGCTGGAATGGGAATTTGGAGCGGGTGACCCGCCCGGACTTTACTCTCAGCGCACGAACGTGGCGGGTGATCCGCCGCTTTTACCCCACGAGCCTCGCGACCTGGCGGTTAACCCGCCCTACTGCAGCGTCGCGCGATCGGCGGAGCGGTTAACCCGCCCTCACTCCCGCGCCGGATTGCCAACGGTCGTCACCGTGCCTGAAGGGCAGAAGTAGCAATTGGCACATCGATCCATGCTGATTGTCACCCGAGTCGGGTTGACGCTGGAATTCGTTTGCGGTTAGCCGTGCTTCACTTACATCACGCGCGAGATGCGCAGATACCGCCCCTTGAACCCACCATATCGTAGGAACTGGAAGACGCCGAGACAGCTGGATATGGGCCCGTCAAGTTGGAGGTCGAGGCACAAGATCCAAACGACCTGTCCGCCCTGAACACCGACTCGGTTACTGCCTGCTAGACTGGATGACGTTGAGATGGAGCCTTCTGGCGCCAGCGGTGGCCGGGGCCGGGCCCATCGGCGTCAAAGCATACCGGAGATGGGCATGAGGAGCCGCGA
>JAJZQG010000040.1 GCA_021847645.1 Myxococcales bacterium | reverse complement strand
GGCGCGGCAGGTGCGGCGGGCGCGGCAGGTGCAGCGGGCTCGGCAGGCGCAGCGGGCTCGGCAGGCGCAGCGGGCTCGGCAGGCGCAGCGGGCTCGGCAGGCGCAGCGGGCTCGGCAGGCGCAGCGGGCGCAGCAGGCGCAGCGGGCGCAGCGGGCGCAGCGGGCGCGGGCGGAGCGGCGCAGTACTGGACTGCCGCCTACGATCCGGCCGGATCACCGAATCCGGCTAGCGGCCAGCACAACGCGGGCATGGACTGCCTCATGTGCCACGTTACGGGCGGCGCGGCCAGCGCCTTCCCCTGGCTCTTCGCAGGCACCGTGTACCAAACCGGAGGCACCACCGGAGCTGCCCACGTGCAGATCGGAGTCAAGGACGCCAACGGCTTCTACACGGCCTACTCGGCCACCAACGGCAATTTCTGGTTCCCGAAGGGGACTGCGACCGTGGACTTCACCAACGCGGACATCCGGGCGCGCAATGCGAATGGCGAGATCAAGATGTTGCAGCAGGCGCAGGCTGGATGCAACTCCTGCCACATGAACGCTGCCAAGCTCATCCAGCCCTGAGCCGATCCCGCGATCCTCAATCACCCGCAAGCCGCTGGCCGGCTGGGTTGCGTCCGGCGCGAGCCAGCTCGCTCAGTGCTTCGTCATGGCGTGTGCACTCGGTGCGTAGCGCGTCGAGTCGGGCGCAGCGCTACGCGCGCTTGCGCGGCAGTCCCCGGTCGGCTCCCGGCTCCGGGTCCTCCACCGGTCGTACTCTCGACGACGGCGGCGCCGCTTCCTGGTCCAGCAGCCAACGCGACTGCTCCCCGGACGTGGACAGACTCTGCGCGTCCCGTGAACTCGGCGGCCCTCCAGCGATCGCGTTCCTCTGCTTGTACTTCGCCCAGCAGGTCGGGCAGCGCCACTCGAGCACCAGCGAGCCGTCGAGCGCCTTGCGACGAAGGAGCCGCCAGCCGAACTCCTTGCTGATGAGGGTGTATCCCGTTTCGGTTAGCGGAGAGTGTCGGCCGCACTCCGCGCACGTCTGCCTTTCTTGCATCGGAATCTGCTCCGTGGTGTGCTCACCATTCCTCGTGTGTTGTCGGGAAGCAAGGGCTCCGCACGCCATTCTCCCGGGGCAACCCGCGACTCGCCCATGGTGCCCCATCGCGGCCAGGGAGATCGCTCCCGGCGGGCGACGCCTCGTACGCGAAGCCGCTCGCACCGGAATGTCCAAGAGCTGTCTCGCTAGGCACATCGATTGGATGCTCGACACGCCGTCGGGGTAACGTGAAAATGCATGACGGGCGACCATCTCGTCCTGGGACGCTGACCGCTGGTCGGAATTCCAAGGGCGGCCGACCACGTGGGCGGGACGGGTCGAGCTCGAGTTGCTCCGTGGAGCCCGCCTGCAGGCGCTGTTCCTGCTTCGGTCGGCGCGCGAGGCAAGGCCGCCACCTGCATCCCGGACGCGAAGCCGTTGACGTACGCCCCGCTCGTCAGGCAAGAACGGCACACGAGGCGCTCATGTTTCGATTGGATGGCAAGCTCGCTCTGGTGACGGGAGGCTCTCGAGGCATCGGTCGTGCGACGGCGCTGGCCTTGGCGCGACAGGGAGCTGCCGTGGTGGTGAACTACGCGTCGAACCAAACGGCTGCACACTCCGTGGTCGAAGAGATCCGAGCTGCCGGCGGGACGGCCGAGAGTTTGATGTTCGACGTGTCCGACAGCGCGCAAGTCGACGACGCGATTGGGGACGTGGTCAAGCGTCAAGGCAAGCTCGACATCCTGGTGGCGAACGCGGGGATCGCGATCGACGGGTTGCTGCTGCGGCTCAAGGACGACGATCTGGATCGGCTGATGGCAGTGAACCTGCGCGGGCCGCTGGCGTGCGCGCGTGCTGCGATGAAGTCGATGGTTCGTGCTCGCCAGGGGCGCATCGTGTTCATCTCGAGCGTGATCGGCGAGATCGGCAACGCGGGCCAAGCCGCCTATGCCTCGTCCAAGGCCGGTCTGCTCGGCCTGTGCAAGACGCTGGCGCGCGAGTACGGCAGCCGTGGCATCACGGTCAACGCCGTGGCCCCGGGCCTGATTGACACCGACATGACGTCGCGCCTCGACGAACCCGCCCGCAAGACGATCTCCGGCACGATCCCGCTGGGCCATTTCGGCAAGCCCGAGGATGTCGCCGCGGCCGTCGTGTACCTCGTCAGCGACGAAGCCGCGTACGTGACCGGTCACACCTTGCGGGTCAACGGCGGGATGTACGTTTAGCCGGCGCCCCACGCCCTGCCGGGGGCCAGGCCGCCCGGGCTGCGGGCAGGCCCACGATCCGCGGCGGGCGACCCCCCGCGTCGGCTGGTGCGTAAGAACTTTCGCTGCGAGAAGCGCAGCCGGCGTGCTTTTCGTGGCTGCGTCCGGCGCAGGGTTGGGTTAGGACAGCGCCCGTTCGGAGGAAACTTCATGGCAGAACGCGACATCGCGGCCGAAGTCAAGGCCATCATCAAAGAGCAGCTCGACGTCGACGAAAAGGACATCAAGCCGGAGTCGACGTTCATCGACGATCTGGGGGCCGACTCGCTGGGCCTCGTCGAGCTCGTCCTCGCTTTCGAGGAGCGCTTCGAAATCGATATCCCCGACGAGGATACCGAGAAGATACGCACCGTACAGGACGCGGTCGACTACATCGAGAAGCACGCGAAGAAGTAGCTTCGCATCGTGCCCGCGAAGCGGTAGCTTCGCATCCTGGATATCGTCGCCCTTGAAGTGCGCGCACGCGTGCCAGGCGAAGCTCTGCGACAAGCACGTCGCTCACCACCGGTCATCGAATCATGGATCATCCGGCTGAACGAGTCGTCATCACGGGAATCGGTCTCGTCACGCCTTGCGGTGTGGGCACCGAGCAAACCTGGGCCAACCTGACCGCTGGCCGCTCCGGCATCGGTCCGATCTCCTTGTTCGACGCCACGGCGTTCTCCTCGCGCATCGCGGGCGAGGTGCGCGACTGGGATCCCTCGCCCTTCATCGACAAGAAGAAGCGCAAGGAGGTCGGCCGGTTCGAAGAGTTCGCCTTGGCCGCCGCCGCCTTGGCCGTCGACGACGCCAAGCTCGAGCTGACCGAAGAGGAACGCGACCGGGCCGCCTGCGTCATCGGCGTGGGCATCGGCGGGCTGGGTGTCATCGAGCACACGGTCGACGTCATCCGCGAGCGCGGCCCCTCCAAGGTCAGCCCCTATTCGATCCCGTCGATCGCCACCAACCTGGCTGCCGGCCAGATATCCATCGTCCATCAGCTGCGAGGCCCCAGCCTCTGCACCTCCACGGCCTGCGCGTCCAGCGCGCACGCCATTGGCGAAGCCTACGAGATGATCCGCCACGGGCGTGCCGCGGTCGCGCTCGCAGGCGGCGCCGAGGCCACGATCACGCCCACCTGCGTCGCCGGGTTCCAGGCCATGTTCGCGCTGTCTCGTCGCAACGACGAACCCCAGAAGGCCAGCCGTCCGTTCGACAAGGCGCGCGATGGCTTTGTGTGCGCCGAGGGCGGCGCGGTGCTGGTGCTTGAGCCGCTGGAGCGCGCGCGACGGCGCGGTGCCAAGATCTACGCGGAGGTCACGGGCTACGGCGCCTCGAGCGACGCGCACCACATGGTCCAGCCCGCGCCCGACGGACGAGGGGCTCGGGCTTCGATGCGGGATGCGCTGCGCAGCGCCCGGCTGGACCCCGACCAGATCGACTACATCAACGCGCACGGCACCTCCACGCCGCAAGGCGACATCCAGGAAAGCCGCGCCGTGGCAGGTGTGTTCGGCGACCGCGCCACCTCCGGCCAGCTGTGGGTGTCGTCGACCAAGTCGATGACCGGCCACCTGCTCGGGGGCGCGGGCGCGGTTGAAGCAGCGGTTTGCGCCCTCGCCTGTGCTCGCGGCGTGGTCCCTCCCACCATCAACGTCGACGAGCAGGATCCCGAATGCGTGCTCGACGTCGTGCCCAACCAGGCCAGGGAACGCACGATCCGCCACGCGTTGTCCAACTCCTTCGGGTTCGGCGGAACCAACGTCTCGCTGATTCTGTCGCGCCTGCCGTAGGCCCGCGCCGTGGCGCCCGCTGCACCGACCCCCTGGTCTTCCAACCCGTCACAGGCTAGACCGCAGCCATGAGCCGCATCGCGATCGCATCCGACCACGGGGGATTCCACCTCAAGGCCGTTCTCGTCAAGGCCATGAACGAATGGGGCCTCGCCGTCGAAGACCTCGGCACTCACACCGACGCGTCCTGCGACTACCCGGACTACGCGCACGCCCTGGCGCGTGCCGTCTCGCAAGGCCGGTTCCAGCGCGGCGTGCTGATCTGCGGCACCGGCATCGGCATGTCCATCACGGCCAACCGCCACCCCGGTGTTCGCGCCGCCGCGGTCTCCGACACCTTCTCCGCGCGCATGGCTCGCGAGCACAACGACGCCAACGTGCTGTGCATGGGCGAACGGGTCGTCGGCCAAGGCCTCGCCCTGGAAATCCTCAAGGCTTGGCTCGACGGTCGTCCCGACCCGGACGCCCGCCATGTCCGGCGCGTCGCCAAGATCGAGCTTCCGGATCGTTGACATGAAATGCCCGTTCTGCGGCCGGATCGACAACCGCGTCATCGACTCGCGGCTCAGCGCCAACGGCGAGGTCACACGCCGCCGCCGTGAGTGCGACTCGTGTGGTCGCCGCTATACCACCTACGAGCGCGTCGAAGACGTGCTGCCGTCCGTGGTCAAGCGTGACGGCCGCCGGGAGCCATTCGACCGCCTCAAGCTGGTGCGCGGCATCCGCGCGGCTTGCACCAAGCTTCACGTCTCGATCGACCAGATCGAGGCCGTGGCTGATGCCGTCGAACGCGAGGTCCAGGAGTCCGCAGACCGGGAGGTGGCCTCGACGGTCCTGGGCGAGAAAGTGATGGACCAGCTCCGCCAGCTCGACCAGGTGGCCTACGTCCGCTTTGCCAGCGTATATCGGAAGTTCCGGGACCTCGACGACTTCACTCGCGAGCTGGCGAAGCTTGTGACCGAGCGTCCCTCGCAGTAAATGGGCTCGCGGTCGAACCATGCCGACACACCCTGAACTTGACGCGAAGATGATGGGTCGCGCCCTCGCCGAGGCGAGGCTCGGACGTCCATCTCCGAACCCCAATGTTGGAGCGGTCGTGGCTCGCGACGACCAGGTGATCGCGGTGGGCCACCACGAGCGCGCGGGCATGGACCACGCCGAGGTCGTCGCCCTGCGCGAGGCGGGCGACGCGGCTCGCGGCGCAACGCTCTACGTCACCCTCGAGCCCTGCAACCACCACGGCCGCACCCCGCCCTGCGTCGACGTCATCATCCGGTCCGGCATCAAGCGCGTGGTGGTCGGCCTGCGCGATCCGAACCCCCACGTGCAAGGCGGTGGCGTCGAGGTCCTGCAGGCTGCCGGCATCGAGGTTGAATCCGGGGTCCGAGCTGCCGACGCCAAGCTGCTCATCGAGCCGTGGATCAAGTACGTGACCGTCGGCCTTCCCTATATCAAGCTCAAGATCGCGGTGTCGCTCGACGGCCGGATCGCCACGCGCACCGGCGCCAGCAAGTGGGTGACCGGAATGGAGGCCCGCGCGAAGGTTCACGAGCTTCGCGCGCAGTGCGACGCCGTGATGGTCGGCGTGGGAACGGTCGTGGCCGACGATCCGCAGCTGACCGTGCGGGATGCGCAGGGGGCGAACCCCATCCGCATTACGCTCGACTCCAAGCTGCGCATGGCGCCCACCGCGGTGCTGGCAACCACGGCCCACGAGGTGCCCACGTGGGTGCTCACGACGCCGGAGGCGCCCGAGGCCCTGGAGCGCGCTCTCTCGGCGCAGGGGGTCGAGGTGATTCGCGTGGCGCGCACCAGCGAAGGCCGTGTGGACGTGTCCTCGGCTTTTCGGGCCCTCGCGCAGCGCGGCATTGTCAAGCTGCTCATCGAAGGCGGCGCCGAGCTCGCCGGAAGCGTGCTGGCCTCCCGCCTGGCCGACGAGCTGCACGTGTTCATCGGTCCGTTGCTGCTCGGCCCGCGCGGGCGTCCGGGCGCAGTGGACTGGGCCGGCCCCAGCACACCTGCCGAAGCCCCCCGCATCATCGATCCCAAGTGGGAGCTGTGTGGCCGTGACGCCTACGTCCACGGAGTCGTGAGCTACCCCAACGCACGCTGAGCCTGCTGCCCTCGGAGCCCCAACGCGCCGCAGCGCCGGCCCCGTGCTTGCCACCCGTGCATCCGGGGCTTACGAATAGGGAAGAAACATCATGGCAGTCCTTCCGATCCGCATCTATCCAGACAAGGTCCTCCGCCAGAAGGCCAGCCCCGTCGATGCCGTCACCCCCGACATCCAGCGTCTGGTCGACGACATGGCCGAGACGATGTACGCGGCACCCGGAGTGGGCCTCGCCGCCAACCAGGTCGGCGTGCTGCTCAGGATCTTCGTGATCGACACCGCCAACGAAGACGAGCCGAGCGACCTGCGCGTGTTCATCAACCCCACCATCCTCGAACGCTCGGGCGAAGTCGTGTGGAAGGAAGGCTGCCTGTCGTTTCCGGGCGTCAGCGAGAACGTCGAACGCGCCGAGAAGGTCGTGGTCAAGGCACTCGATCGCAATGGCGAGCCCTTCACCCTGCAGGCCGAAGGCCTCCTGGCGATCGCCATCCAGCACGAAAACGAGCACCTCGACGGCGAACTGATGATCGATCACCTCGGGCCCGTGCGAAAACGGCTCGTGCAGCGCAAGCTGCAGAAACGTCCCTCGGTCGACGCCGACACCTGAGTGCGATCAGCGACGGAACCAAGAGGCGTCCGTCGACACACCGCGCGACTGCAGGTCTTCGAACGCGCGCGGCACCACGCCGGTCGGGTGGAACGAACCCTCGATGGTGCCGCCTGCTGCCGTGCGCTCCGCAGCGAACGCGAAAACGTCACGCTGGCCGATCGTCTTGCCTTCCACGCCCGAGGGCTCGGCGATGCGCCGCACTCGGACGCGGCCGTCTCGCATTCTGACGACCTCGACGTACAGGTCGAAGGCGGCGCTGACCGACTCACGCACGGCGTCGAGCGGGATGCCGGGGCGCACGCCGGCCACGTCGGGCACCAGGCGCGCCAGCGCATGCCGCAACGACGGGGCGCGAGTGGCCGCGACAACGCCCTCGGCGCCGTTGCTGATCGCGTCGATCACCTCGGCCCCGACCTGAGGCGCGAGCGAGGTGACGAACAGGCAGTCGGCACCGAGGTTCGCGGCCGCCCGAACTGACAGCGCGCCCTCCGGCGAGTTGGTTGCCAGGATGGATGTGGCGTTGCGCGGCAGCGAGCTGACGCAGCCCGCCTCATGCAGCACCACCACGTGCTCGCCCGCTCGCGTGGTGCCCAGCAAAGCAGAGGACAGCAGCCGAGCATCGGCGCTCGAGGCCGCGGCGACCAACACGTTGAGGTGACCGGCCACGGCGCTCGAGAGCAGCGAGGCCATGGCGCGCGACAGGGTTCCGGCCTTGACCAGGTCCTCCAGGCTCGGGGCGGTCTGCGCGCACTTGCGCAGCGTGGCCGTGGTGCCCGGCTGGGCGATCGGTCCGAACGCTGCGATGAGCTGCACGCTCTCGGACGCGACGAATCGCTCGACGACGACCTCCCCATCGCGTGGCGCAGAGCCCGCACGAACGCACAGCCGTCGCAGGATCCGCTGCAGCGACGACTCGCTCGCGAACGGAATCTCGGCGCGTCGCGGGCCTGCAGCGCGTACGGTGGAAACCCACGAGTGCCGGTGGATGTGGATCTCCGTCACGTCGTCGTCACGCAGCAGCGCTTCCAGCGGTCCGAAGCCCACCAACTCCTCGCGCGCGTCGCGAATCACAGCCTCGACGTCCGCGTTGGCGGGCATCTCGCCAGAGTTTCGGATCGCGGCGATCTCCTCACGCAGCGAGTGCTCCACGCGCTCGGCGAACGTCTTGTCCGGGATGGAGCCGTCATCGATGGAGCTCAGATCGAAGGAGTCCTCGATGCGGCGCAGCAGCGCTGCGGAAGCGACGCGCTGTGGCGGGACTTGCGCGGTGTCGGGCGCCGCGAACGGGACCGGCGTGGGCTGGCGCGGCTGCGAGACGGCGCGTGGGCTGCTGACGGGCACCGACGGAGCACGCGGTGCGGACGGTGCGCTGACGCCCGATGAAGAGGGCTCGGCGGCCGGCGTGGGCGGCATGGCGATCGGCGGTCGTGCGGGCGGCTGTACGGGAGCGGGCGCTGGCCGCGCAGCCGGCGGCGCGTGTACGGGCGCCGAGTGCGGCGACGACTGGGCCGAGGTCGGTAGCCTGGGTGGCGCGGGCACGCGTACCGGGGGCGACTGCGCCGCGTCCGCACCCGACCAAGATTGCTCGTCCGGATCGTTCTCCAGCGGATAGTGGCTCACGCCTCCATCTTGCGAGGGGCGCTGCGGTACCGGGGGCGGAGCCTGCACCCGCGCTGGGCTTCGCGACGACGCGACCGGCTCGACCTGCTCGACGGCCGATGGTGCACCAACGGCCGGCGCGCTTTGCTGCGGCACTTCGAGCCGCAGGATGAAGTCGCCGATGTAGATCTTGTCGCCCTCGCGCACGATCGTGGCCTGCGTGATCTTGCGGCCGTTGACGTACGTGCCGTTCGTGCTCTTCAGGTCCGTGACGATGAATCGTCCGTCGCGATACAGCAGGCGCGCGTGGTGCTTCGAGACGTTGCCCTTCGGGAGCATGAGCTCGTTGCCCTGCACCCGCCCGACGTTGATCTCCGTCTTGTCGAAAACCTCGCGACGCTCAGTGCCGCCCTTCTCCGTAATGATGATCGCGAACATGCCGTCCTTGAGGCGCGCCGGGCTGGCCGCCGTGTAGGTAGCCGATTGCACCCTGGCCCGATCCTTCTGTCAATCGAATCGCAACCATCCGCAGCGAACGACGGGCCGGTAGGGCAAGCTGCCGGCCTGCGGGCCAGGCCAGACTTCGAGGTGCCTGCCCAGGTTGCTTCTTGTCCGGCCGCCTGTCCACTTTTCCGTTGCCCCCCAGCCGCCTCCTTCGGCCTCCGTAGGCCCCGATCCGCCCCGTTTTTCCCATTGACACGGTGCGCGATCCCCCTCGCCGACAGGCTTCGTCCCTGTTCGATTGCGGGCCGGATTCGAGTACCATACCCCCCATCGGTCGACTTCCCTACGCTCCGACCGGCTCAAGGAATCACCCAAGGTGCAAATCGACTTCGGCTCGCGCGAGATCACGGTCAAGCTCGTCTACTACGGGCCCGCGCTCAGCGGAAAGACCACCAACCTCCAGGCCCTGCACAAGCTCGCGGACTCCGCCTCGCGCGGCAGGCTCATGACCCTGGAGACCCGCGACGACCGCACCTTGTTCTTCGACTTCCTGCCCCTGCGCTTCAAGGGCGAGGGCGACTTGGCGCTCCGCCTCAAGCTCTTCACCGTGCCCGGCCAGGTCATCCACGCCTCGACCCGCCGTCTCGTGCTGCAGGGCGCTGACGGCGTGGCGTTCATCGCCGACTCCCAGATCAGCGAGACCCAGAACAACGCCCTGGCCTTCCTCGACCTCAAGGAGAACCTGAAGGCCCACGGGCTCGAGATGCGCAATGTCCCCTGCGTCATCCAGTTCAACAAGCGCGATCTGCCCGCCACCCGCACCGACGAGGAGCTCACCGCTCTGGCCGCCAAGGGACGTGAGCCCGTCTTCACCGCGATCGCCACCCAAGGCGTGGGCGTGCTCGAGACCTTCATCGCCCTGCTGCACCTGACGTGGCGCAGCCTCGATAGCGTGCACGGCCTCGGCGCCAAGCTCCGCATCGACCCCGAAGCGTTCCTGTCCCACGTGCTCGAACGTATGGGCGCCACGACCACCATCGACGGCATGCTCGGCACCAGCCTCGGCGGCAACTTCGAGGTGCGCGGCAAGGAGAGCGCGCGATGACTTCCCAGCAGCGTCCGCCCGACTTCGATCTGGACCAGATGACGGCCGCCCAGAACCTGCGGCTCGAAGACCTGGTCGACCGCGCTTCGCTCAAGGAAGTCATCCGCTCGTTCATCAACCTGTTCGGCATCTCCATCCGCGTGTACTCGGCCGATGGCGAGCTGCTGGCCGATGCGGTCGAGCAGCAGGCGATCTGCCGCTACATCAACGAGCTGCCCAACGGCCGCTCGGCCTGCGGCGCCACCGTCAACGGCGTCAAGCGAGTGCGTCCTGCCGACGACAGCTCGTCGCTGCACCCCTGCTTCACCGGCGCCAACTACGAGGTCGTGCCCATCACGTACGACGGTCGCATGGTCGGCAAGCTGATCCTCGGCCCGTTCCTGCCCGCCGAGCTGCGCGAGGTCCCGGGCTCCCTGCTCACCACCGTCCCCGAGCTCGACCGCGGCAAGGTCAAGGAGTTGTTGCCCAAGATGCCGCGCGCCAAGGCCGAGACCGTCACCAACATCGCCGAGCACATGCGCAGCGTGCTGGACCTGATCCTGTTCAGCGGCCACAAGGCCCTGCTCACCTCGCAAATGCACCTGGCGAGCGTGCGGGAGAGCTATCGCGAGCTGCAGGACAAGAACGCGCGCCTGCAGGAAGCCTTCGACAAGCTCAAGGAGCTCGACCGGCTCAAGAGCAACTTCATCGCCACCGTCAGCCACGAGCTTCGCACGCCCCTGACCTCCATCATCGGCTACAGCGAGATGCTCGGCGAGGGAATCGCCGGTCCCCTGCAGCCCGAACAGTCCGAGTTCGTGCGCACCATCCGCGAGAAGGGCGAGCAGCTGCTGGGCCTGATCATGAGCCTTCTCGACCTGTCCAAGCTCGAGAGCGGTACGCTCACCCTGCTGCGATCCGAAGTATCCATCCGCTCCGTGCTCGATGACGTCGTGTCGCTGCTGCGCCCCGTCGCCCATAAGAAAGGCGTGCAGCTGGCCTTGGCGGCCGACGATGCCCTGCCGCCGTTGCGCGGCGATGCCAACCGCCTCCGTCAGGCGTTCCTCAACATCGGCGAGAACGCGGTCAAGTTCACCCCGGCCGACGGCCTCATCCGTCTCGAGGCGTCGCTGGTGCGCGACGACGATGGGGGCGACGACGGCTCCTTCGGCTTCGCCCTGCTCGCGCCGGCGCGCACGATGATCCAGGTGCGCATCTCCGACACCGGAATCGGCATTCCCGAACACGAGCGCGAGAAGGTCTTCACGCCCTTCTACCAGGTCGACTCGTCGTCCACCCGCGAATACGGGGGCACCGGCCTGGGCCTGGCGATCGTCAAGCGTCTGATCGAGGCCCACGACGGCAAGATCCGTATCGAGGGCAACAAGCCCGCCGGCACTGTTTTCGTGGTCACCCTGCCGGTGCTCCCGCCCGCATCCTGAGCCGCCGAGCATTGACCGTGGCTTCCGAGTTCGAACGCATCGCCATGCTTCAGGCCCTGTTCGGCAAGGCCCCCGACGACATCTCGCTCGGCATCGGCGACGATGCCGCGATCATCTCTCCGCGCGACCGCTCCCGCGATCTGGTGTGGACCATCGACTCGTTCGTACAAGACGTGCACTTCCGTGCCGATCTGATGGGCTGGTATGACGTCGGCTGGCGCTCGCTGATGACAGCCGCCAGCGATCTGGCCGCGATGGCCGCCGTGCCCATGGGCGCCCTGGCCGCCATCGTGCTCCCCGCCAGCTTTCCGGACGACGATCTGCTCGCGATCGGGCGCGGGCAGGCCGATGCCTCGCGCAGCATCGGTACCGCCGTGGTCGGCGGCAACCTGTCCCGCGGCTCCGAGGTGTCCATCGCCACCACCTTGATCGGAAGCGTCGCCGCGTCTGTGCGTCGTGACGGTGCCCGTCCCGGCCACGTGCTCGCCGTATGCGGTGTCATCGGCTTGGCCGCGGCCGGCTTGCGTCTGCTGATGCAGCATCCCGATGACGTTCCCCAGGACCTCGACGCGCTCGAGGCCATCCAGGCGTTTCGTCGTCCCTCGGCGCGCATCTCCGACGGGCTGCGCTGCGCCGGCGTTGCATCGTCGCTCATCGACGTGTCCGACGGGCTCGCTCAGGACGCGGGCCACATCGCGGAGGCGAGCCGTGTTCGCATCGACATCGATCTCGACGCGGTGCTCGACGATCGACTCGTACGACTTGCGGCGCGGCTTGGGATCGATGCCGCCGATCTGGCTCTGCACGGCGGCGACGACTATGCCTTGCTCGCGACCATGCCGCCGGACGCGCTCCCGGAAGGCTTCGTCGCGATCGGTCGTTGCGTGCATGGACAGGGCGTGTGGATCGCGGGCAGCGATCGTCGGCTGGACGCACGCGGGCACGATCACTTCCGCAGCGCATAGCCCAGGCGCGCTTGCTGCATTCATCGCGGCACCGGCGCGTGTCCGCGCGCTACTTCTTGAAAGGCAGCAGATGCGTGATGGTCCACCTGCCGTTCCAGGAGATGAGCGTGTGGACCTTGAGCGTGTAGCGCTTTCCGTCGAATCGGTAGCGAAGCTTGCCGCCGAACGTTCGAAAGTAGCCGACCTTGTTGTACTCGTCGCCAGGCTTGACCCAGGTCGGCTGCGAGCCCAGCTCGAACGACTCGAAGCTCGCGGACGACCAGTCGCGACGCTTGCCGTGCAGCTGGTGGATGTCGTGCTCGTAGGCGCGGTACAAGTTGAGCCAATACCGATCCGGGTTGGCCACGTCCTTGAGCGGCGTGAAGGGCTCGCGCGGAAAGAAGAAGTCGTGGGCCTTGGAGGGATCGTCGGCGACGATCGCGTCGAACAAGTCACGCGCCGATCGCTCGAGCTCGGGGCTCGACAGGGGCGGCATCGTCTTGTTCTCGGGATCGACCGTCGCGGTCGTGGGGGCGGGCGCGACGCTGGCGGCCGGGTTGGATGAGACAACAGGCGCGCCAGCGGCGCTCGAAGCGGAGGGGGCGGGCGCGCTGGGCGCCGACGGTGTCGTCGCGCCGGCGGTATTGGCCGCCGGCATGATGCCAGCACCGGGAGGCTCGGCCCGGGTGCACGCCGCGCATAACGACAGCGCGGCGGCGACCAGGAGCAGCAATGCGGTGTGCGACGGCAAGGCGGGAGTGCGGCGAGGCGCGGACTACTGGCGCTCGAGGATCTCGAACTGCACGCGGCGGTTGCGCGCGCGGTTGCGCTCGGTGACGTTCGGAACGATCGGGCGCGTCTGCCCGTAGCCCTTGGCAGTGAGCCGCGACGCTTCGACACCGTGCGCCACGAGCCAATCGCGCACCGCCTCGGCGCGACGCTGGCTCAGCTCCATGTTGTGCTCGGCCGTGCCCGTGTTGTCGGTGTGGCCCTGGATCTCGACCTTCTTGATGCCCGGGTTGCGCGCGAAAGCGTCGGCCAGCTCCGTCAGCAGGCTGTTCGAGTCACCCTTGATGGTCGCCGAGTCGGTCTCGAAGTGGATCTGCTGCATCACCATGATCTGCTGCTTGGTGATCACGACGTTCGAGACCTTGGGCCGCGGGGTCAATGTGATGGTCGTCGACGTGTCCTCGCGCGGCTTCACCGACGCGGTCTGCGTCGTCATCATGTACTTGTCGGCCTCGGCCTTGATCGACACCTCGCCGGGCTTCATATCGTTGAGGCGGAACGCTCCCGAGCTGTCCGTGGTGACCGTGTGGCTCGTGCCGTCGGCGCCGATGATGGTAAGGCGGACGCCAGCGACCGGCGCGTTGGTCTTGCCGTCGACGACTTTGCCGACCACGTTGCCCATGCGAGGCAGCGCCTCGAGCGGGCAATCGATGTCGGCCCACGTGTCCTGCGACGTGGCGGGCGCCGCGCCGGGGCCGGCGGGCGGAGGCGGCGCGCCGGGCATCATCCAAGGTGCAGCCGGAGCGCCCGGAGCCGGCGCGGGCGGAGCACCGAACGGGTTGCCGGTCAGCGAACCGGCGGGCGCAACGGGCGCACCGGGGACGGCAGCCGTGACCGTCGCGGTGCACGTGCCGTCCTTGTAGCCCGGCGCGGTGATCGTGAACGTGTAGCTTCCAGGCGCCAGGTTGTTCGTCTCGAACTTGCCGTCGGCGCCCGTCGCATAGCCGGAGGTCTGTCCGGTCATGCGCACGATCGCGTCGGCCACCGCGGTGGTCGTGCCCTGCTCGTGCACGAGGCCGCGCACGAAGTGCTGCGGCGGTGGTGCGCTCTGCACCACCCGCTCCACCGTCTCGGTCTTGACCACGGGAGGCGCCGGCTGCACGTCGGCCGCGTAGCCGATGCCGATGTACAACGTCCACGGCGGCGTCGGCGCGACCTCTTCGATGAAGTTGCTGGTGCCGCTCACGCCGATGTCCAGCGCGGCCATCGGAGCCAGGCCGGGCAACGAGCTGATCGGGAACGCGCGCGCGCCAATCGTCAAGCGCGAGGGGAACGTGCTGTAGCCCAGATCCTGGCCAAGGCAGCTGTCCACGAAGGACCGCGTGGTGGCCTTGCTCTTGTCGCAGACGTAGCCCTGACGATTGATCGGGAAGTCGACCGTGTACGAGAGGAACGGCCGGACCTTGGCGAACGCGCCTTCGAGACCGAGACCTGCCTCGACGAAGTCGACACGGTTGATGCCCAGGCCGAAGCGCTCGATGCGGGTGATCGGCAGGCGTGCGTTCGGGCTTCCGCCTCGCGCGATCTCCGTGTCCTTGACCACCTGCGCGGAGTTGTCCAGGTGGTAGCCGACGTTCGCATGCACGCGCAGGGGAATCCGCTTCTCGCCTTGCTGCGCCGAGAAGTCGGCCGTCGCCATGCCGCGAATGCGAAGACCGGTCCCGCTGCCGTCCAGCCCGACGCCGCCGGTGCCGTTGACGAGCAGCAATTGGGCTTCGCCGCCGAACCGCAGCACGCGCCCTCGTTCGTCGGGCGTGAACGCCTTCAAGCCGAGGATCGAATCGCCGAGCACCTGCAGCAGCTTGGGACGACCCCAACTGTTGGAGTTGGCGTACGACCGGAAGGATCCGAACGCTTCGAGGTAGGGCGTGGGCGTCAGCGATAGCGATGCCGTCGTGCCGAAGTGCGTCGCATCGTCGTTGGTCCTGCTCGGATCCCCACACGGGTGGCCTCCGGTGCACAGGAAGCCCGACGTGGTGAACCACTCGGACATCAATGCGACGCGGAACGTGCCCGACGCGCCCGAGCCAGGCTCAGACAGACGCAGCAGACCGGTCGAGCCGTACAGGTTGTTCTGCAGCTGAAGCGACTGCACGCGTCGCTGATGCTCCTCTTCCGGCGAGAGCGGTGCCGGGGCGGGCGCAGGTGGCGGCGGAGGGGCTGCCGCCGCACCGCCGAAGCCCGTCGCGAACGACCACGAGCCGCTCGCCCCTGCCGCAGGGCCGGGCGCGGGTGTCGGCCCATACGCCGGTGCTGGCGCAGGTGCGGGCGCAGGTGTTGCCGCCGGCGCTGGTGTCGTCGGTGCCGGAAGTGGTGCACCAGGTTGATAGTAGGTGGGGGGCGGCGGCGCTGCGCCCGGTGCGGGAGCAGGCTGCTGAGCCATCGCTTGGCTGGTCACGCCGACCGCCAACAAGAACGGAAGCGAAGTCGTTGCAACTCGGTTCATGTGTGCGTCGCTCCTCACCCGTGGCTCGTGTCCTTCCCCGACGGTGGGGCGCACGAATCCCTCGGTCGAGCGCCGTTCTATCACCGTTGCCGCGACTTCCCAACCAGTTCCGATTTCCGCCCCATACGAACGGTGGCCGGTCTCGTTCACCAAGGTCCGGTTTTTCGTGACGCAGCGCGCAGTTGTGTTCATGGGTGGCAGCCGGGACGCCCTTCCACGCCCCCACCAAATTTTCGGCCTCTACCCGTCGCCATTGCCTCGCCGTCGCCGGCTTTCCGAGCCGCGCGCGTCTCGCGCCTCCGCCGTGCGAGAACTGGACAACGCCCGGGACGACAGCGACGACATGGCGCGCCGGGCGATCGTCGGGCGTCTCACGAAGGACGGCGGTCCGGCCTCGCGTTCCGCTTCGCTTCCGCGTGTCAGTCCTCGCGAGATCCAGTACAAGCTCCATGAGCACGGCGCGGCTGGCCGACCTGCACGTCTCGCATCGGCCGTGCATCTGCCCGTCGGCCGCACCGAAACGATCAGCTCCGAGGACAAAGCGACGTGACCGACTCCGTCATCCAAGTCGACAAGCTGGCGAAGGTGTTCCGCCAAGGGTTCTGGCGCAAGCGCGTGCAGGCCCTGTCGGGCGTGACCTTCAGCGTGCCGCGCGGCTGCATCTTCGGATTCCTGGGGCCCAACGGCGCGGGCAAGACCACCACCATCAAGATTCTCACTGGCCTCATTTCTCCCACGGGAGGAAGCGCCGCGGTCCACGGTCTTCGCGTGCCCTCGCCCGAGGCCATGAAGAAGGTCGGCTTTCTGCCCGAAAACCCCTACGTCTACCCGTACCTCACGCCCGTGGAGTTCGTGAGCATGTGCGGACGGCTCTCCGGACTGTCCGGTGCCCACCTGCGCAAGCGCACGGCCGAGGTCATCGACCGCGTCGGGATCTCCTATGCGTCGGATCGCGCCGTGCAGCGTCTGTCCAAAGGCATGCTGCAGCGCGCCTGTCTCGCCGCCGCCCTGGTCGCCGAGCCCGAGTTGCTCATCCTCGACGAGCCCATGAGCGGGCTCGATCCCGTCGGACGCAAGGAGGTGCGCGACATCATCCTCGAGGAGCGCGCAAAGGGACGCACCGTGTTCTTCTCGAGCCACATCCTGAGCGACGTCGAGTCCATGTGCGACCAGGTGACGATCCTGCGCAGAGGCCAGGTCGTGGTCGAAGGCAAGCTCATGGAGCTGCTTCGCGGCGATGTGCTCACCACGGACATCGTGCTCATGGGCCACGAGTCCGCGTGCGCGAACCTCGCCCGGGAGCTCGCGTCGATCGAGGGGGTTACGTGCACCACGACCGACGGAAGCGTGCGGGTGGCTGCATCCGGCGAGAAGGCCCCATCGATGGTCCTCCGCCGCGCGATCGACGCGGGGGTGCGGGTCGTGGAGGTCACGCCGCGCAGGGAGACGCTCGAGGATCTGTTCGTGTCCAAGGCCTTCGGCGACGCGTGAGGCAAGCCGTCGACGCCCGCTGCGCAGCGGCGATCGGTTTGCGCGTGCGTGTCAGGTTGCCTTTCGGCGGAGCACGCGCTTGACGATGGCGAGGTCGGCCTTGCCCAGCTCGCGCGTGACGATCAGCAGCACGAACGCCAGCAGTGCCATGACTGCGGCCTGGGGGATGACGAGGAGCTTGCCCTTGTAGGGCATGAACCATCCGGCGCCGACGACCACGACGAGAGTCAGCAGCACGCGGATGGCGGTGAGGGCGGGGACGAACGCGCGGGCCGCGCGTAGCACGGCGAAGGCGCCGGCGATGGCCGAGATGCCCAGGCCGAGCGCGACCGCAGCGGCGCAGCGCATGAGCAGTTGGCCTGGATCGATGGCGCTCCAGCACGCGAGCCACGCGAAGGCGGCGACGACGCCGGCGGCTGCCGCGGTCATCAGCGCGCTGCGACGCTCGTGGCCCAGGCTCGTGAGCACGGTCATCTCGATGTAGAAGATGGCGAACCCGCCCTGGCCGAGTGCGAGCACGCGCAGCGCATCGGCGCCGCGTTCGCCGACCTCGGGCGGGAAGGCGAGACGAAGCAGGTGAGGCGCGAGCGCGGCCACGGTGGCGATCATCAGGCCTGCGAACACGAAGGCCAGCCGCATGCCGGAGCGCACGTAGTTGGCGACCGCGTCGCGGTCCTGCTCGGCCTTGGCCTTGGCGAGCATGGGGAACATGATGAAGGTCAGGGCGATGAGCAGCTGGAAGGGAAGGAAGGCGAACAGCTGGCAGGCGCGGTAGACGCCGACGATCTTGTCGGAGGCCGCTTGCGCCAGCTCGCCGCTCAGGCCCGAGGCGAGCACCAGGCGCGAAGCGTGGTGGCCGAGGATGACGATGTCGAGCTGCATGAGGGCCTGCAGCGCGATCTGGCCGAGCGCGACGGGCAGGATGAACAGCAGGTGATCGCGCACGCCTGGACCGGCGTCGCCGCGGGAGCCGGTGCCGGTCAGGCGCAGTGCGATGGGGAAGATGATGGCGGCGGCGACGGCGAATCCCACGCAAGCGCCCAGGACGCCCTGGCCGTGGCGTGCGAACAGATAGCCCACGCCGAGCAAGCCGACGGTACGCAGCACGGCGTAGGTCATGTCGAGTCCGGCCTGGGCCGTGAACCGGTGCTGTCCGTTGAGGAACCCGACGAGCGGTGCGTACAGGCCGTAGGCGAGCACCACCAGGGCCACGACCTGCACGGGGCCGACGATGTGGGGCGAGCCTTGGAAGCGAGCGTACAGCGGCGCGATGATCAGGAACAGCAGCGCCACGGGCACGGCGATGGCGACGTGCGTCTTGATGGTGCGTCGGAGCGTGTGGCCCGCCTGGGCGGCGGGCGTGCGTGCGACCGCGCGGGAGACGCCCTGGATCGAGGAGGTGACGACGACGTTGTTGGCGATGTTGGAGATCGCCAGGACGCGGGACAAGGCGCCGTAGCCGTCGAGGCCGATGATGCGTGGCAGCAGGGTTTGCTGGATGAGGCCGCTGAGGATGAAGAAGATCTTGGCGGCGAGCACGGCGAGGCCACCGCGGCCGGCGGTACGGGCGGCGTCGGGTGACGCGGAGGGAGCGTTGGGCGGTGAGGGATCGGGCACGACCGGAGGGGATGGCACAGGCGCGGCATGGGGGGCAACAAGCGCGTCGGGGCAGGGGAACAAACTCGGGGCGTGGGTGCACGGGGCGCTTGACAACAGGGAGGCGGTGGGTACAGTGACGCGCCCGTTTGGGTGATCCAGCTTAGCTCAGTCGGTAGAGCAGGCGGCTGTTAACCGCCGGGTCGTAGGTTCGAGTCCTACAGCTGGAGCCAAGTCCACCTCTTTGCGAAGAACGAAGGGGTGGGCGGTCAACAAGGCCTCGCACATCACGTCGCGAGGCCTTTGGCGTTTGTGGGCCTGGAAACGCTGCGTGTTGCGATCGCGTCGCGAGGCAGTGCTGGCGACCACGGCGCCGACAAAGAGCGCGACGTGGGGCACCGAGGCGGCGGTGGACGAGGCTCGCGTTCTCTTCTCTGGCCAGCGGGGAGAGAAAATCCGAGAGCGTTTAACGGATCGGCCGCTTCGCGGTGGACGGGGCGGTGCGGGGTTAACTGGCCAGCATCCAGCCACCTCAAGATCTTCCACAGCGCGACGGCGGACGTGACCGGTCGCTCCAAGCGGGAGGTCCGCTTGCCGCACGCCCCGCCGCGAGGCGCCGCAGCCCGAGCGGGGTGACGGAGGAGCCTCTCGCCTCTCAACGGCCATGGGCAACGCGGCGTTGGGACGAGAACTGTTCCAGACCGGCGATTCCGATGTCGACTCCGCCCTGCGTGCGCACGTCAGCACGGTGAATTCTCCGGCACCTTCGCCTTCCGACGCGGCTTCGCGGGCGCAGTGACTTCGACAGCTTCCGCGAGTTGCACCGTCGTCACGCCCAGCGACGCCAGTTCGGGCAACCTCCGCGAGTCGGGACAATGGATGTAGAGTTCATCCCGCGCCCTGCTCAACGCAACGTACGTAATCCGTTGCTCTTCGTCGTCGATGGTCGGGGCGACGATGTGGTCGATCGCCTTTTCGTCGAGTGCCAAGAACACCGCGGGCGCTTCTGCGCCCTTCGCTTGATGTATCGTCCGAACCATTCCAGCTTCATCAGCCGTGGCGCGCAGACTGAGAATGAGGTCGCGATATTGGCACCGCGAGGCGACCGTATGGAAGCTTCCAGCTCTTATCGCCTTGAGCCTGAGCCCATAGAGGCTGGTCGGCACGCGAGCCTGGAGCAAGCCGTAGACGTCTAGTACCGACAACGGGAGCACATGATCGTGGCTGCCGACGAGGAACTCGAGGATTGAAAGCGCGACACTACGACGCGCCACCATGTCAACCGTTCCGGCGTAGATCAAGGGATCTCTGAAGCCGCGTCGCGAGGAGAGGCCCTGCACGAGACGTTGAATCGAAAGGTCGAAGAGCCCTCGTTGTGCCAAATCAGAGGCGGCGGCCACACAGTTCAAGAACCGGCACCGCGGACCGTCTGCCTGCTCAATCGAAGGCCAAGGGTCACTGCTCGCACCGACGCCCGCCTGTCGCGCGCGGACGACACGGGCATGCTTGCGCGCCAAGACGAGCATTCGCGATGGGGTTGACGTAGTTGCTCGCGCGTGCGCAAGGGCGTCCTCGAGGCTCCCGGCGTACACAACCGGCTTGGATCCCTCATCAGCCCGCACGGGATGCTGCGTCAGGCCGTCAGTCCGAACCCGGTTCAAGAAGGTCACGATTGAGGCTGTGCTCCTACGATTGCCCTGAATGGCGTACGTTCGGTGTCCGCTCAATGCGAAGCTTCGGAAATGGAGCGGGCTCGCATCAGCGAACCCGAAGATTGCCTGTTCCGGGTCGCCTATGACGCCGACAACCGTGCCGCCTTCAGCCAGCCAACGAACGACTGCCGCCTGGACGGGGAGAGTGTCCTGGAACTCGTCGATGAAGAGATACGGGAACTTGGCGCTCAAGAAACGTCGTAACGTGGGATGCGCCCTCAGCAAACGGTGAGCGAGGTAGAGCACATCTTCATGGTCCACCGTTCCCGTCTCCCAGAACCGCTGCTTGTAATCGAGGAGGCTTGCCGGGCGCAGGAGATCCACGTAGCTCTTGTCGCGGCCATCGGTGCTGCACGGGGTGAAGATCGGATCGCCACCGGAATCGATTCGTATTGTCAGAGAGCGCAGGCGACCCTTGAGTGATTCCAGCTGCTTCTCAAGCCCCTTGCTCAACAGCCGCCGCGCGTTCTGGGAAGTGAGCCACCCGTCTAGATGATTGTAGGTGGGATAATGTTCCCCGTGGGTTTCGACAAGATGGTGGGCGACCAGATCCCCCCCTGTCGAAGACTTCAAGAGGTGCAGATAGGGCCGAACGAGATTGCGGAAAAGAAAGCTGTGGATCGTTGACGCATCCACCACATTCGTGGTTGGCCCGAGCCGGCGCAACAACTCGCGCACCGCGACGTTGGTGTAGGATATTGCGGCGATTCGAGAGCACGGCGTCAATCGATCCGATGTTCGCGCGACTCGCTGGATGTGCCTGGCGAGCCAGTGCGTCTTGCCCGCGCCTGGCCCAGCTATGACCCGGAAGTGGTGTTCGACGTCCGGCAGCTCGTTGTTGGAATCAAGCGGAAGCGCTGTTTTCATGGTTCCCTGGGGGCGACGGCCTGGCCGCGTTCGGGGTGACCCATTCGATCGCGAGTCGTATGTATTCGGGGCACTTGACCGTTTGCGTTGCCTTGGCGGCCAGCATTCCGCGAAGCGACTCTTGCAGAGCAAACGCGTGCTCCCCCTTTGAACCTTCCGCGCTGCGCAGGTAGATGGCAGCAACGCGTTGACGGTGTCGATCCACCACGTCCGGAATCGAAGAAAGCGCCAGTTCCTCGTCGTCTTCAAGACCATCACCCTCGCCGCTCGAGATAGACGGCTCGGTCATGAGCGCCTTGACGGCATCAGGCGAGTCCATGAAGGGCGTGATGATGTCGGGGCACGCCGAGTTGGCGAGCGCTAAGTCGTATTCGAATGTCTTTACGCCCGGGAAGACCTTGACATTGTCTCGACTCGAGGCGAGCGTTTGAAGCTGCTCCACAGCATGGGACTGGGGACGATAGTCGTATTGCTCCTTATCCGTGTTCAACTCGAACGGGAAGCAACTCTTCCACCGCGCCCTCGAAGACTTCTTCTTGAGACGAGCGGGGTCCGCATCCACAACACATGCGACACGTCGGTCCAGTGCGCATTGCCTGCCGATGTCAGTAGCTCCGGCGCCGAACAGAGGCAGGAAATGCTTGAAGGTGATGCCATCGACCCGGATGATCTCGACATGATGTTCGTCGAATGACCGACCGGCGAGTCGAGCGAATGCCGGCACGACGAGCTGTTCGGCAATGCCCTCAACGAATACCACCGCCTTGGCGAAGAGCATGCTGGACTTCGTGGCATCCAGGTAGCGTTCGACGTATCCGCAGGAAGCGTGTCCTTCGGGTGTATCAGGGAATACGCGTGCCGGGTACGATACGCCGATGCGACCGTCACCACGAATAGACAAGCAGGTTATGGACTTGAGCTTCGCAGCCGCCGTAATGTGGGTCGAATGGCTTGTGACGAAGACCTGTCGGTTGATGTTCGGTTCTCCCTCAACCCGAGCGGCGAGGTGAGCCAACAGCTTGTACTGCAGGGCAGGGTGAAGATGCGCCTCCGGTTCCTCAATGAGCAACATCGGGAAGATCGCTGCGTTCTGGCCCAGCCGATCCTTGGAGACGCGAGACGCCAGACTCGCCAAGACAAGTGAGATGTAGAGCAGGTTGTTGTAGCCGAGTCCGTTGTGCGTTACGGGAAACGAGAACTGCTCTCTTGCAATGAAGAGCCGGAGTGCCGCAATGAAGCCCTCCTCCGTCATCGTTCCCTGAAGTTTGGGATCCCCCGCATCTCCCGCGCCCGTGCTCGCGACCAGTTCGAACAGCCGGGAGGTGTCCAGGCGTTTCACCAACAAGTCACGTAGCGCGGTCGAATTCTCACGGAATTCCGTGCGAAGGGACCGGCGGTCTTCTGGCTTCTTGTTGAGATCGAGAACCTGCTCGAGCATCGAGCGCAGAAGCGGATTGCTTCCCGCGAACATCTCGCTCTCGACGTCCCGAAGAGCGTCGAGGGACTGGCAGTCGAACTTCGAGAGAGATTCGGGATCCGCCGTGAGCAAGGTGTCGGGATTGCCACCGTAGATCCGGGATACGTACTTCGGGAGGAACTCCTCGAGCACCTCCGGGAGGTCCTCGCGCTTCGCAGTCGCCGCCGCGCTATGGTATTCCTCTAGATGTGCTTCCGGCAGGAAGAACGCATACGTGAGTTGCGCTTCCCACGTGGTTTGAAGCCCTGTGAGCCACGAAGCAACGAGGGCGCGGTCTGCCTCCGTATCGGTGGCGGATGAGCGAAGGGTCACGGCCACGGTGATCTTTGGCGGTTCCGGTGCTGAATCTGGAGCCTTGGAGCCGTTGTTCGCACCGGCAAGGTTGCAGAAATCGTGCGGCCCTGGCCGTGACCTTCTCCTTCGATCGAACACGAGTGCCAGAGCGCGCAGCAAGGTCGTCTTGCCCGCGTTGTTCTCGCCAATGATCACGTTGAGCCCGGGCTGGAACTCAATAGTCGTGTCCTTGAAGCAGCGGTAGTTCTGGATCCGGATGCTTGCGATATACATACGGTCGTCCTGCGCATCTGCGGCGGCTTGACTTCCGCTCGGGGCTACTCTTCTTCAAACTCCGACGTTAGAAACTTGAGCGTTCCAGCGTTTTCCCGCACGACCCGCACGGTCTTGGCGTCGAATCCGTCCTTCCTCCGCGCCTCGATCTCGACGTTCACGCGAACTTCGGTGCCGTACTGCGCGCTGAAGTGCTCGATGACGTTCTGCACGACGTCGGTGAAGTGGCCAATCGGGTCCGGTACGTCGATGTCGATGGTGCCGTGGAACCGCCGGAAGATCGCTTGCGCCGGGGCCGAGGGCTTCTTCACCCGGGTAGGATCGGCCCGGCCCACGGAGGGCGGCGGTGGCGTGCTGTCTCCGGGCTTGGTCCCGGAGCCGCCTCCGTCCACCCGCTTCTGGCCCGCCTGCGCGGCAGCGTCGGGGTGAACTAGGAGCGCGCCGTCGTTGAGGTACACGCCGCCCGTGGCGCCGAAGAGGAGTCCTTCGTAGCCGCCGTCCTTCTCGCCCGAGGCGTAACCGAGCCAGTCCTTGTGGGCGATGGCGTCCTTCACCGTTTGCAGGAACACGTCCGAGGATTGGAGGCGCGGCATGTACAGGTACCGGGCTGTGTCGAGCCACACCTTGTTCGAGGAAACGGCGGGCTTGTCCGGCTTCCAGAACCACTTCGCCAGAAGCGTGTGCAGGTGTGGCGGCGCCCAGGCGCTGATGATCCACTCACGCTCACGGGTCGCGGCGTCGATGGCCTTGTCGTAGGTCGAGCCTGAGAGCGAGAGCGTCTCGTCCTCCCAGAGGATCTTCGTCAAGCCATCGGGGGCCTCGGGGTCTTGCATCGGCGCGAGCAGGAACCGGTACGTCTCCTTGAGGCTTGCTTCGACGCGGGTGCGGGCGTCTTCCAGATTCTTCTTCGCCTCTTTTTCATGATGCTTGTCGAGGTTGAGCTGCTCGGCGTCCTCCACGATGGATTGCCACGCAAGGTAGCGGCGCACGTGGTCGCGCAGGGGCTGCACCGCATTGGCGTCGGGGACCAGGAACAGGATCCGGTTTTGCAACTCGCGGAGCTTATCCCCATGGCGCGTGAGGATCGCCTCGGCCTGGCGGGTCGCGGCGCTCTCGGTTTCCTTGCGTTTGTGGGGGTGATCGGGATCGAGCACCACGAGCCGCAGGTCGATCTTGTCCGGGATGTCCTTCGAGTCGGCGAAGATGTGGACCGCCCCGCACTTCCCGCATTTGACCAGCTTCTGGAGGCGCTCCTGGATCTCGGGATACAGGTGCAGGTGCTTGTCGAATCGTTGAAGCCGATCCTCCATCTCCCGCCGGAGATTGGGCCGCAGGTCGAACCAGAAGCGGTCGTTGCCCGAGTAGAGGTAATGCAGCCGGTCGGCCAGGCGGCGGAGGGCATCGTCGTACTTCGTGGCGCTCTGGCCGGGCTGAGCGCAGCCGAGGCGGACGCGCTCGACGCCAATGCCCCGGACCTTCTGGCCCGAGACGGAAGGGGCGCTGCCGAGGAACATCGTCCGCGCCGCCCGGCGGCAAGCCTGCATGCTGCCGAGGGCGGGGGTGCCGTCGTCAATGACGCGGGGCTCGGCGTGAGCACCGTCGATGTCCTTGTCGATGATCGCGTCCCAGCCCGAGGGGAGGTACTTCACCAACTCGTTGCGGACGTTGAGGTCGTCGAGCGGGACCGAGCCGGGCAGGACGAGGAGGTCGCGGTTGTCGGCGCGCCACAGCGAATGGATAAGCCGGGCCATGAGGCGCAGCACGCCACGCGTGCGCTGGAACTTGGGCAGCGTGCTCCAGTCCTCGTAGAGTCGCTCGAAAACCTCAGGGTGGATGGGGTAGCTGGCCTTGAGGCGCCGCAGGTAGGCGCCGTCCCTGGCTTCGGCCGGGAACTTTTCGGCGTCGTGCGTGTAGAGGTCGGCGAACGCGCGGCATACCTCGTCGCGAATGCGGTCGTCCTGGACCGGACCGAAGAGGCGGCGGCGGACGATCTCGAAGGCCTCGTCGGCCCCGACCGGCTTCCACACCGCCTCGATGCGACCGAAGAGCTTCTGCACCGCGTCCAGCGCCTGCTGGCCGAGGTGGTCCCCTGCCTCCATCGCGCTTTCGGGCAGCGAGGCGAGGACCATGGCGTTGGGTACCCGCGAAGCGGCCTCGGTCAGGGCCTGGAGGAACGACATGTTCGAGTTGTAGGTGCCGCCCTTGTAGCTCTTGCCGGGCTCGAGCTGGCGCATGTAGGCGACCGTCTCGTCCATGAGGACGATGACGGGGCCGTGCTTCTCGAGGAGATTGGCGAGGATATCCTTGCCGGGCGAGGTGCCGTCCTTGTCGGACGCAGCGACCAGCTCGTAGCCGTCCTCCCCGCCGATCTGCCACGCCATTTCGCCCCAGAGAGTGTAGGCCTTGATCTTCCCGTGTTCGCGGGGGTGCGACGGGGAAAGAGCGTTCCCATCCAGCACCGCAACCCGCGCCTTTACTAGCTCCTTGACCTTCGCCTTGTCGAGAAGCTCCGGCACACCGAGCATCTTCTTCGCCGGGACGCTGCCGCTGGCGACGTGGAGCACGGCCATCATCGTGTGGGTCTTGCCGCCGCCGAACGCGGTTTGCAGCTGCACGACGGGATCGCCGCCCTTGCGAGCGAGCCGCTTCACCACGGATTGGAGCAGCAGGCTCATCCCCTCGGTGATGACGGTGCGCTCGAAGAAGAGCACCGGGTCTTGGTATTCCGGTGGCGCCACACCGAGCACGACCTTCGTCAAGTCCGCCGCGAACGCAGCCTCCTGGAAATTGCCTTCGAGCACGTCCTCGTGGGGGATGATGACTTCACGCCAAGGCTTGAGCGTCATGACCGGCGGCCTTTCTTCTTGGGCGTAGCGGGGGCGGGTTCGTTGCCGAGCAGGCTGGGCTGAGTCCACACGTGACCGACCTTCTGGCTCTCTTCGACGATGGCGGGCCAGGAGGTGATGAGTTCGTTGTAGGCGCGCGCTTCTTCTGCGCGCCCTTGCCGCTCGCAGAGCGTGTACAGGCGGTACGCGAGCTGGCGAATGGCGTCCTGTCTCTCGGGCATCCTTGCGAGCAGCGCGCCTGCCGTGCCTTCACTGTCATTCAACGCACGGCACATGTGGTGGCAGGCTTCCCAGATTGGGGTGCGGCTGTCGGTCTGGGGATCCCAGTCGGTGGGATATTCTTTGATGCGCAGCAGGCGGACCTTCCCCTTCGCGGAGTCGAGCACCCCGGCATCTTTCACCCCATCGACCGAGGTACCCTTGGCGCGGGCGAGCACGTCGGCTTCTCCGAAAGGCCCCGTCTCGAACCCGTACTGCTGGAACCAGCCAATGCAGAAGCGGGTATCGGCGTCAAGGTCACCTTCGGCTTGGGCGAAGTAGTCGTCGATGGTCTTGTTAATGTGCACGAGGGCACCGTGGACCGTCATCGGGGAACCGTCCGCTTCAAGCACGGCACGGTATCTCGTATAGACTGCCATGCCGGGGCCGATTGCCGCCTGTGCCAGGTCTACTGGCGCGATTGAGGCAGCAGGATCGGCCGTCATCTCCGCAAGCGAAATGGGCAGCGCGCGGCCGAGTTCTCGGAGAAAGTCCTTCCGGGCGACCGTCCTAGCGGAGTCCTGCAAGGGTCTGCAGACGAGAACGATGCTCGACGCCAGAGCGTTCGCTTGGTTCCCAACCTGCCTATTGTCGCCTTCTGTGCGCACTGGCCAGGTTCCCGTAACGCCCAGGTTTGCCTGCCGAACGGCCTCAAGAAATGTCTCCCAACCTGTGGATGCTGTCGAATCGCCTTGAGTCTCAGTCTGCTTGAAGGCGTAGTACACTGTGATAGGGATCCCCGGATGCGCCGTCGAAGCCATACGGGACAGGGCGGCGGTCATTCCTTCGATGAAGAATGCGTCAGCCTCCTTCTTGCCTCCGTGCCGAAAAGGCAGGGCAACAAGTTCTTCTTGCTTTGGAACAGCAAGCGTTCCGAACACGCTCGGCACTACCGGCTTGAGGGCGCGTCGAAGCCAACTGTAGAAGAAGTCAGAGACTTCCGCATAGCTGATGTTGTCATAGTAGGGAGGGTCCGTCGAATACACAGGACGCGATTCGAGTGCAACCGTTTGGGCGTCTGCCTGGAATGCGAAGCCCGCTTGGTGTGCGGGTAGGAAGTCAAACACCCGCGCCACAACTCTGGTCGCTTCTACAAACCCCGCGCTCGATCCGCCTAAGGGTGACCCTTCCGCGAAGTCCCAAGTCATCGGGAATCCTTGCTTGGAAAGCGTGGACCTTAGGGCGTTGTCCTTGGGCCGCCACGTCGCTATTGTTGAACCATAGTCGACGAGACGGTCGATGGCGAACGCCAGGAGAATCGTGATGGCATCGCCGTAGGCGACGGCTCCGCATCCTCCTTCATCAAGAGGTTCCCCTCGCTCCCATCCGCTCAGCAGCGCGCGGGACTTCGCATCCTCTCTGACTTCCTCCAGCAAGGAAACGAGTGTCAAGAGGGACAGAATCTGGCGATCGGTGAAAAGTGCCCCCCACGTTTCGAGTCCGTACGCTGAGCAAACTCCACCCGTGATCATGGCTCTCGTCGGAGTCGCTCCGGACAGGAACGTGCGACGCGCCAGGCTGACCGACTCCTGTTCCTCGGACGAAAGATTCACGGGAGGAACGGAGTCGGCAGAGAGATACACGCGCCCCTTGTCGCCTGCCGCGACAATGGCCATTAGGCGGGTCCTCATCCGTCCAGCCTTAGCCTCGGTTCTTACGTACTCACGGGTAACGGGCGTGCCTGTGAAGCAGCACGTGAAGTCCTGAGCTTTGCCGGTCCTCGTGCCGTTCGCTAGACGCTTCAGGTCTTGGGCTGAGAGCTTCCCTCGGCGGACTTTGAACGTGAAGGTGCGCTCTTGAACTTGTAGGTCAACCCAAGTCTGGAGATCTCTACCGGTGGACAACAGAAACGTCGAGACCAATGGAATCTCGGCGTTGTCGGCCGCCGGATTGGGGCTCTGAACCGTTCGCGCCCACAGCCAGGCGACCACCGGCAGGTGTCGCCCGTCGTATTGCTTGAGTTCCGGTCGTTCCTTTATCTCGCATGTGGTGACGCAAGCGAGAGGATAGATGCGGTTGGTAAGGACTTGTGCGCGAGCATAGAGGACTTGCCCAAAGCGTCGTATGTCCTCGGCTAGTCCGGTAGCGCGGGGCCAATGCACCGCCGCGCGGACGGCTTGTTGCTTATCGGACTGCACAGGGCCAACCGGGGCTCTACCTGCGAACTTTGGCGGAATTTCAACTAGCGCCTTGTTGATCAATACCGCTATAGGATTCAAGTCGGACGCGTAGGCCTGCAAACCAAGACGCTGGGCTTCGAGTGGGATTGAGCCACCACCTGCAAAGGGATCCGCGACAGCAGGAAGTCGCTCGGGATCAAAGAGCGTTGCCGCATCTGGATGGCGCTTGTTCGCCTCGCAGGTTTCCTTCCAAGACGCTCGTACTTCGGCCCGTGCCCGCTCGAGAACATCCTCGTTGTTGACGTTGTCCCAACGGACGAGTCGCTCGATGAGAGTGAAGAGCTCGTTTCGCCGTCGTGTGATCGCAGACCGGACCTGTGGTTTCGCGAGTTCATCCTGCGAGTACTTCCATGCAGGGTCATTGACGAGCTGCGCGAACAGCATCGCCCGCGTGGCGGCGATGGGCCGTTGTGCGAACCAGCAGTGAACTGTCGTCGGATAACCTGCTGGCGCCTTCCTCTTGCTTCGCGCCGACTCGCTATTGATGCTCTCTAGCGGGAGTGCGACCTCGATGAGCTTCTTGGGGGCGATGATCGGATATTCTGCCATTGGATTCCTCACGCGACGCCCGGCGCCTTCGCCCGTTTCAGAAGGTCCTTCATCGAGTAGTTCACGCTGATGACGCTCCCCTCAAGTTCCTTGGAGAACGGCGTCCGTATGTAGTGCGGCCCGTCAACGGTCTCGCCGTCGACCCGGACGATTGCCAGGATGAACTTCTCCCCCTGGTTCAAGGCCTCGAGGACTTCGTTGGCTGTGACGGCCACGGTGTCAGCGTCGACATGGCGGCCCTTGACCTCGATGTGGCGGGTCGCGCCTTGCGGCGTGATCGCCGTGACATCCCAGCCGCATTTCTCGGCGCTGACGTCTTTGACCCTGTTTCCGAGCTTGCCCTCGGCCTCGATGACGGCGCGCATCGCGATCAGCTCGACCCTCTTCCTCACCTCGGCGTCCGCTTCAAAGCTGGGAGCGCGCCCCGCCGCCTGATCGAGCATGCCCTGGGGCAACACCAGCGCACAGCCCGCGATCACCGGCGGGTTGCTCGACAACTGGAGCTGCCCTTCAAGGTCTTTGGTCCTGGACGCCAGGCGGGCGCGCAGATCCTCGGCGCGCTTACGCGCGTTTTCCGGTTGGAGGCGAGGCTGCTTCCCCGCCTTGACCTCGGCAGCAAGCTCGTTGGCCCGCGCTGCCCAGTGGTTCACTTCGCGTGTGAGGCGGGCGTGAACCGCCTCCAAGGTCTTCTTGACCATCGCAGTACGCTGCGCCTTCACCTCGTCGAAGTGCTCCTGCACGAGGTGCCCGCTCGCCCAGGTCAGCGCCACGGTCGAGAGATCTTCCTGCAACCATGGCTGGGTCAGGACGCCGTCGATGAGGGCCTTGTGCTCGCCGGACGGGGTGTCGTAGCTCAGGTAGGGCGCGGCGCCTGCATGCCGGGCTGACCCATCCGGGCCGATCTCGACGAATTGCATCTTCCGGGAAACGAGCCGCGTCATGGCCGTCCCCTCTCGGATCCCATGGTCGATCATGAACATGAGCCGGGGCGTCGTGCCCGGATCCGTGGGGTCGACAAGCACGGTCCCCGCGTGAAGCGCACCCTCGTCTTCGGCCAGGACCAGATCCACGAGGGCCGACATCAGTGGGTGCGCGGGGTGCACGAGGTCCGCAAAGGGCTTGTGCAGGATACGCATCAGGTGCCGGTCGAAGGTGATTCGTTCGTAGCGCTCGAGCACCGGCCGCCGCCCGCCTTCGACTGCGTGCTTGCGCCGCACCGTTGCCGGGACGTGCTTGATTTCGTAGCGTCCCTGCTCGCGCTCCCGCAGCTCCCCGCCGTGCCGCCCCAGGGACTCGACCACGAACCGCCGCAGGTAGAAGGGCTGGAGCTTCTTGGCTTCGGCCTTCTCCATGGCGTCTTTCACCATGTAGAGGCGCTCCTGCGAGAACACGTCCGCCGTGAGGGCGTTTCGGTCGATGATGTCCTGGAGGTGCTTTCGATCGAGCGCGCCTTCGACCTTCTGGAACAGGCGGTCGCGTACTTCCTGGCTTTCGCCGTAGCGGATAGCCTCGATGAGCAGCTCCTTCAGGGGCTTGTCGTCGAAGGACTGCCCGAGGATGTCGAACACCTTGCCGCCCAGGGCCTTGCGCTCCTCTTCGAGCTTGGCGAAGAGGCGTTCGAAGACCTCGCCCTCCCGGGTTCCATTGGCGACCAGGTTCCACAGCCGACAGACCTCGGTCTGGCCGATGCGGTGAATACGGCCGAAGCGCTGCTCAATGCGGTTGGGATTCCACGGTAGGTCGTAATTGACCATCAGGTTCGCGACCTGAAGGTTCATGCCTTCGCCTGCCGCGTCGGTGGCTACGAGAATGACGACCTCGGGGTTCTGCCTGAACTCCTCCTGCGCCTTGATGCGATCCTCGCGCCGCGTGCCGCCGTGAATCTCAATCACCCTGGCGGGATTGCCCATGACCCCGGCGATCTTCTTCTTGAGGTAATCGAGTGTGTCCTTGTGCTCGGTAAAGATGATCATCTTCCGGCGACGGCCGCCGGGCAGGAACATCTCGGGCGCGTCGTACTGGAGAATTTTCGACAGTTCGTCCCATTTGCGGTCGACGCCGCTCTTCACGACGTCCTGGGCCTGTCGCTCGAGCCCCTTCAGCAGTTCGATCTCGCCCTGGAGTTCGGGGATCGTCTTGGCCGCCGTCGCCTCATCGACCAGCTCTTCTTCGATCTCCTCCAGCTCTTCCGCCGTGAGATCTTCGTCGAGGTCGTCGGGGTCGTAGTCCTCCCAGGCCGAGCCAGCCTTCTTGGGGGCCGGGTTCTTGAGACGGTCGAGGCGGTCCTGGAGCTTTTCGCGCCTGCGCCGGAGGGATTGGGCGATGGCGTTCGGCGACGAGGCGAGGCGCCGCTGAAGGATCGTCAGCGCAAAGCCGACCATGCCCTTCTTCTTGCCGTCAAGGTGCTCCGCGTTCCCCATCTCGGTGCGGACGTAGGCGGTAACCCGCTCGTAGAGATCCTGCTCCGCAGGCGACAGCGTGTACCTGACCGTGTCCGCACGGCGCTCGGGGAAGAGCTTCGTGCCGTCGAACTTGATCAGGTCTTCCTTGACCATGCGGCGCATGATGTCGTCGACCTCGCGCGGTTCGGCCTTCTTCTTGGCCTTGCCGTGGAAGCGGTCCTGATCGACGAGCGTGAGCCACGCCTGGAAGTCGTCCTCGTGACCGTTGTGGGGCGTGGCGGTCATGAGCAGCAGGTTGCGCGTGCGTTCCGGGTTGCCGATGAGCTGGCCCAGGTCGAACCGCTGCGTGGTGCGCAGCTCTTTTCCCGAGTAGTGCGCCGCCATTTTGTGGGCCTCGTCGATGATGACGAGATCCCAGCGGGCGCTTTCGGCCATCATCTTCGTGTGCCAGTCCTCCTTGCGCGAAAGCTGATCGAGGCGCGCGATGATGCGGTTGTGCTCGACGAAGGCGTTGCCGGTGGCGGTGGACTCCACGAGGGCGTTGGTGAGCAGGTCGAAGCGTAGCCCGAACTTCTCCGACAGCTCGGTTTGCCACTGCTCGACGAGACTTCCCGGCGCGACGATGAGGCACCGGTCGAGGTCACCCCGCAGCGTCAGCTCGCGGATCAGCAGGCCCGCCATGATCGTCTTGCCAGCGCCGGGGTCGTCGGCGAGGACGAAGCGCAGCGGCTGTCGCGGCAGCATCGCCTCGTAGACCGCCGAGATCTGATGCGGGAGCGGCTCCACGTCGGACGTGTGGACCGCCATCATCGGATCGAACAGGTGTGCGAGCTTGATGCGCGTGGCCTCGGCGGCGAGCTTGAAGGCGTCGGGCCTAGCGTCGAACGTCCACACGCGACCCTGGCTTGCGACGGCGAGCTTCGCCTCATCGGCGCGGAAAAGCGTCTTCTTGAGCACCTGCCCGCTGAGCAGCTCGTAGGTGACGTCGACGGCGTCGCCAGCCTTCTTGACGTAGAGCACCTTCACGGCGGCGGAGGGCTCGATGCCGGTGACGTGGGTGTCGACCTGGATTTCCTCGAGTTTCATCACAGCCCCCGAGCTCGCGCCGCTCGGGCGCAAGCATCGCGCAGGCACTTCCAAGACACGTCAGCGCGCATCGCCTCGTCCTCCATCACCGTCCGCCCCTCCGGCGCGCACCCACTCGTCGACCTCCGAAAGCTTGAACTTCCAGAGGCGGCCAACTCGGTGCGCTGGCAGCCCACGCCGATCGATCCACCGATAGATCGAATCCTTCGCGACTCCAAGATGTTGCGCGACATCATCGACCGACGCCCACGGCTCAGTTACGCGTTTCGAAGCTTTGCGTTCCGCGGTCACGTGAGCAACGTACCCGAGCCGGTCCCGGCAGGCAAGAGCGGCATAAAGTCGGTCACGGTCTGAAGGATCGCAGTCGGTCACCTGCCTCAGTCGATCGTCGATCGCGCGCTGGATGTCGGCGCGAGGGTGACCAAGCGCAGACACCGGAACGGCGCGACCGTCCTACGCAACGACTGCGGATGAGAACGAACTGATAAGCTGTTTGCCGTTGAGTTGGTGGTCCGCCAGCAATCGGTACACTTCGTCGTTGGTCCAGTCTGCGGCCGCCCGCGATGCGAGTCTTGCGACGAACTGCTTCAACGCACCGACGAGTCCTCCGAGATCCGTCGCAGTGACGACGCGCGTCCCGTCAGGACCGTGAACACCCTTGTCGAAGCGCGTTGACGGCCCGAAGAACACTGGAGCAATGGTGCCGTTCGAACCCGTTCCCCGAGACCGATACCATTGCACGCTATGCAGGAGCTGCTCAGCGTCCTTCTTCGGGATTGCCTGGTAGCGAGCTTCATTCTTGCACTCAACAACGATCGCCAAGCCCGCCCACAGAAGGAGATTGTCCGGCCCTTCGCCAAGCTCAGCCTCTGGACGCCGCGATTCCGCACCGAGAAATTCCCCGAGACGCTGTATGGCCTCCTCGAACCTCGAGGAAGGTAAATCGAAGGTGAGCAAGTTGCTGAGAACGTCAAACTCGGCGATTAGCCCATTCCCGGACGCGTGTCGCTGGCGGAGCGCGATGAGTCGCGTCGCCGCATCCCGATCCGTGGCTGGGCGCAGGGCGATGCCCTCTGGTGGCCGAGCCACGCCACGTGACTCGGCGTAGGCTGCCGCCTGGACACGCATTGCTTCCCCCGGGTCTTGAGGCCAGAGACAACGCGCCTTCATCTCTAGAAGCTCGGCTCGCTTCTCAGGGATTTCGGCATTTGCTACCGTCGAGGACAGTTGGCGAGCCGCAGCGTCGATCTCCCCCAAAGACGCTTTCGCAAACGCCTCGCGTTCAAGTCTCGCCAGCTCGATCTGGGCAGCATCTGGAGTGGAGTCGAATGTAACTAGCTCCTTGCGCACTCGCTCGTTGTAGTAATTCCTCCACGCTGGGTTCCTGCGCAGAAGAGGCGCCACCACTGACTCAAATGCCTCTTTGGGATCCCCACCTTCCGAACGGGCGATGTCTGCCAGCTCTCTCGCGACATCGAGCTGAAGCTGAAGATCTCGCCCAAAGGACTTCGCAACGTCCGCATTGGAAACGAACGACGCCAACTCGGGGCCAGCCAAAATGGCAACTGCGAAGTCCGCTGGTGATCGCACCGCCCGCCCAAGTCCTTGTTCGATGCGATACATCGTTCGTCCGCGAGGTCCCCCAACCGCCCTCGTCCGCGATCGGTCGCGAAGGTCAGTTGCAGACTCGCCATGTGGCAACCCGTCAAGTACGAGGACTCGGCAAGCATCATCGGGGAGGTCCACACCATCGTAGCGCTGCGCCAACACCGCAAACCTCGAAGCGCCCGATCTGAGTCTGGCGACGACGCCTTCGACGGTGTCGCCCATTCCAAATTCCGCTCCAGCCCTCACCCAGTCTTGCGCCAACCTAGCGGACGGGCACAAGGCTACAACGGCGTGCTGACGGCAAACGTCAGTTGCCCAGCGGATCACCCAGTCGCGTCCGAGGGCTGGATCAATCAACGAAGGGACCAACACCAAGCGCTCTCCTGGAGGGGAGTCGCTGCCGACTGACACTGGCACCTTGGCTGAGTCTGCACAGCAGCCGAGAGAACGCACAAGCACCGAATCGTCGGCCAGAGTCGCAGAGGCGAACAGCCTGTGCTTCGCCTGTGCGAAAGTGGGAACGGCATCAACCAAAGGGAGTAATGGGGATACTTCGACAGCAGCGCTTGATACCACTACTCGGGTCCAATGGAGGTAGTCCCGCAGCCTGGGCCATACGAACTTCACCTGGTTCTCAGCGGCATGCTGTTGGATCGCCTCGGTGGCGCGATCTATGAGCTGGCGCCACAGCCAATGAGGCACTTCTGCCGCTACACCCGGGTGTCCGGCGAGAATGTCGTCCCATTTCGATGGCTCGCGGGACCGGCATGCATCGACGCAGAGCATTCGCAGTGAATCGAAGAGCTCTCCGCTGTCGACCCGCAGGGTAAAAGCGTTCAGAACCTCTTCAACGCCTGCGTGAGCGTCGTCGCAGACGATCGCCTCCGGCACGAAGGAAACGTCGGCGCGCTCGAAAGTGCTCAACCCGTTGAAGAGCTTGTCGTACGTGCAGACGGTGACTGCGCGACCTCCCACGCAGTCGGGATGTGGATGTGATTGACCCCCCGGGTAGGCGTGGGCATTCACCCCGAGGCGCGTAGCCTCCTCAAGCGTTTGGTTGACAAGCTGAATGGTGGGGCACAAAAAGACGGTTCCGCGACCGGACGCCGCCATGTGTGACTGGAGGAAGAGCAACCCAACCGCGCTCTTTCCCAGGCCGGTAGGCATCTTCAAGATCAGGTCCCGTTCGGCGCGTCGCGCGTGGATCAGCTCCAGTGCGCGGATTTGGGCAGGGCGCAACGTAGCGTGGGAGCCTTTTCGGTCAAGCGACTCGAAAATCCGGAGCGGGTCAAACTCTCGCGTTGCCGGGCGAGCTCGTAGGAGTTTTCCAAAGTCAACCATGGGAACGTACCTCGGACACCATCGGGCTAGGTGCGGAGTTGGATGCGCGTCTGCGGCCGGAGCGGGACGAGCTGGTTCGCGTAGGCCCGCACCACCTGGTTGTAAAGGTCGGGTACCTTCGCCGCTTTCAAGCTCACGACGAACGCGTACGGAATCGGCTGTGGATCAGCGACCTTCATGCCACCTTCGCGGTGGTGGTAATAGATGTCGAAACAAGGGTCGGATAGCGACTTCGAGCGCAGGCGCTCCTCGTGGTGAAGGCAAGGCTCCCACTTGTGTCCGTCCTCACGCAGAACCGATTCGGGCTGGCCGTAGAGGTTCGCAGCCGAGAAGAAAGACCGGGTCTTGGGGTGCTTCGCCTGCTTTCCGCCCTCCTTGGGCTTTGCGAACCTTCCACTGTGGGGCCGGAACGCAACCTCGAGCCCGCTCCGCGTGTACGTGCTGGCGTGTTCTGGATCGACTTCAGGCGCTATCACGAGGCTAGCCGCCAGGAGGATGTCGCCCGTTAGCTCCACGTTGCGAATCGGGATCGGAGCTCGGAGATGCTCGCCGACTGGCAGGTTCCCCTGGAATACGACCAGTGTTTCATCGTCATCGCAGGTAACGAGTTGAAGCGGATCGGCCTCGAAACGCCCCCAGCCGACTTGATCTAGGTCGTGGTCCTCGTCGCAGTGCGCACGGTGGATGAGGAGGGCTCGAACGGCCAGCGGCCCCAGGCGGCTTCCGAGCTGCGCTCCGATCGATGCCGCCGAGCGCAGCGCGAACGGCGCCGCGAAGGAGGTGCCCTGCGTGTGGCCTCCACGAAGCTGCGGAGTGAGCACACCGAACAGTTCTTGATCGGAGCCCCCGAAGGCGAGGCCGTCGGGCTTCACGATACCGGGGCTACGGCCAGGGCCGACACAGCTGTACGCGGCGCGCTGCCAAGCCGAGCCGCGCCGGTCGGCAGACCCGACAGACAGCACGTTCACGCCGTCGGCCGGCGGCTGGATCCGATTGAGCCCAGTGGCGGCGTCGCGTTCGCCGTCATTGCCAGCGGCTACGGTCGTCACGCACCGGCCATGGGCGAAGAGCTTGTCGAGCGTCGCGGTCCACAAGGTGACCTCGTCGTCATCGACGGCGAGCGAAGGTCCGAGGCTGATGTTTACGTACGAATAGCGCCCCGAGTTCCGTTCGAGGTAACCGACGATCCGGTCGAGGACGTCGTAACAATCCGGGTCTTTTGCGTTGCCCGTTTTGTCATCGAGGACGCGCACGTGGTCAACGGCGCAGAGCGGAGTGGCCAGCGCCTGGCCCGCGAGTAGCGGACCGAAGAGGAACGCGGTCGTGACACCGAGCCCGTGCTCTTCGAACTGCGGCACGGCGGGTCCGAGTCCAGCGGGCTCGACGAGCGTAGCCCACGGTGCCAACGCCTTCTTCGCGCGCGTCGGCAGACCTCCATCGAAGATCACCGCGCGCGACGCAGCGTCCAACGGGCCGTCCTTCGGCAGCGCGACGTCGAAGCCCGCCACCCCGCGCACGATTTCTGGGCGGAACGGACGAAGGCTCGGCATCCCCCTGGCGACGCGCACGAAGGAGAACCGCGCGATATCCTCCGCGAGGTGCGGATCGATCCGGACGGGGATGAACGTCAGTCCCTGGACGTCGCGGCGACGCGCGATGAGCGGCTCGCCGCCGTGCGCCTGGGCGTACTTGATGAAAGCGTCAACGACTGCGTGGCTACCGGAGTTATGAAGGACGATCTCAAACAGACCGCCCTTTGTCTCAGGGATTCCGCGAAGTTTCGCCTTGGCATCGAAGGCGTTCAGATCCTCGATATGGCTCAGGGACGCGGCGCCCTTCGTGTGCTCGGTCCAACGCTTAACGGAGTTCGCCCAGCGGTGGAAGGCTAGCTTGTCGCCAGCAACGAAGATGTCCTCGGTCACGGCGTCCTCGCCGTGCTTTTCGATGCCCCACTTTTCCGGCCTGATGGTGCGCGAGCGGCTTCCAACCGCACGGAGACCGACTGCCGAGAACAAGTCGCTCGGGTAATCGCTCTTCGAGAGAAAACGAGGATGCAGTGTGACGACGGCGACGACTTCGCCGCGTGGACAGGCATCGTCGGGCAGCCGTGCAATCTGAGCGGTTACTCGCGTAAGGCGCTGGGCAATCCTCGCTTTCGCGGATCGGAGGTCATAAGGCAGGTTCTTGTCGCCGCCCGCCTTCGGAACCTGGACCTTGGAGACGAGGCGCTCGCCCTGACCGAGCAGGAAATTGTGTTCGCGTGCCATCAGGTTCGCTCCTTTCGACGAATTCCTGCCTTCAAACGCTGCGCCGGCTTCGCTGTCGAAGCTGACGCGCCGCCGAGGTGCTTACGCAGCGTGTCCCGCGAGAGCCCCGTGAGGGCCGCGACCTCGCGTTGGGACTTGCCGGTTGACCCGAGCCAGGCGGCAACGCGAAGCCTCGTGTCGAGATCAGCCTTCTCAGACAAGTCCGAAACCACAGCCTCGAGCGCGAGCGCCGTCGATGTCCCTCTCACGATCGCCGATCTACGCGCGGCGGTCACGATGCGGACGACGTCGGCGAACGAGAGCCCCTGAAGCAGCGCCGCGAGGAGCGAGATAACGTCCTGCAGCGCGTCCTCCGATCCAACGAGTTGGCGGATAACCGCAGCAATCTCATCGATGTTTGGGTGCGGGAACTCGACGATACGATCGAAGCGCCGCCACACGGCTGGATCGAGCAGCTCTGGGTGATTCGTCGCCGCGACGAGGATCCCGCTTGTAGGCCAGTCATCGACTGCCTGAAGCAGAACAGTCACAAGCCTCTTCAGCTCTCCCACCTCGGTTGCGTCGTCGCGTCGCTTAGCGATGGCGTCGAACTCGTCGAGCAAGAGGAGGGAGGGGGTGCGTCGAGCGAAGTCGAGTACCACGCGGATGTTGTTGCCTGTGCGGCCGAGAAAGCTGCTCATCACGGCTGCGAGATCGAGGGTCATCAGCGGGCGCTTCGTGTGCGCCGCGAGCCATCTAGCTGCCAGAGTCTTCCCAACTCCGGGCGCCCCGACAAAAAGCAACGACCGCGTTGGCGCGATGCCCGCGTCCAGCAGCTTATCCTCCTGCTCGCGTTCGTGGATCACCGCCACCAACTGATCACGCACCGATGATGCCCATGTGGGCTCGATGGCAAGCTCGGGTACCTGCTCACGACGAAGCAATTCGAGACGGCTGTCGAGATCCACCGGCAGCGGCTGCTGGGCGGCTCGAGTAGGGGCGGCCGCAACAGCCTCGAGCACCCCGTTCGCAGCGGAGGCGAGATCGGGGCGTCGCGCTGCCACAGCGCGAAGCACACGCCGTGAGAGGGCGGCCACGTCGTCTTGCCTGCCCTCGAGGGCAAGCCGAACGAGGTGGACTGTGTCCTTTTCAAAATCGCTCATCGTCGTCCACTTCCAGTGCCAATTGGGTAAGGGCTTTGTTTCACATGTGGGCTACGATGTCAACTGCATACATCGTGTAGTCCACTAGATGTTCGTGGGCTCGCAGTGAACCATCAGGCTGAGTGGACGACGCGCTCTCGGTTTGGTGCAGCCGTCGTCCACCCCGCCCGCTGCTCGGCCCACGTCCCGGCGTGCGCCGCCGCCCGCAGCGCCCGTTCGGTCAGGGGCTCGACCCCGTCGACGGCCTCGAGCTCGAGCACCCGGGCCTGGAGGTCCGGAGCCAACAGCAGCAGGTCCAGCAGCTGCGTGATGCGCGCCCGCGTGAAGCCGAGCTTCCGCGCAACTGCGGCGCGGTCGGCCACCACGCCTCGGTCGATCGCGTTCTGGATGTGGTGCGCCAGCGCGAGCATGCGGGCGACCTTCGCGGGGCGCCGGACGGGCTCGGGCTTTGGGGGAGGCGCCTCCTCCGTGAACGCCACCGGCGAGCTGGGCTTGCGGAACAGCGTGCCCGTCAGCACACGCTGGTAGGTTACCTCGGGCTCGGCGTTCGCAACGGGAGGCGTGGCCGCCGTCGGCGTGCTCATGCAGCCTCCGTGGACTTGTCACCCGGCTGGCTTGCCTTCGATTTGGCCGCGAAATCCACGAGCACGATCTCGACCTTGCTCGACTCCTCGTACACCTTGACCGACATCACCAATGCGCGAAGCAGCCGGCAGCGGTTCTCCGGCGTCATCAGCTCCCAGACCTTCGAGAAGTTGGCGATCGCCCCGGCCACCCAGTCGGCCTCGATCGCGGCATCGTGCAGGTCGAGCAGATCGCGTTCGGTCTCCGCGAGCTGGCGTTCGGCGGCGGTAAGCCGGTCGGCTTCAGCCCGGAGCTTCTTCTCGATCAGCTCGCGAGCGCGGCCTTCGAACTTGACCAAGTCCTCGCTGTATCGCGCGGCGTTTGCCGCGGCGTCAGCCACGCGTCCGGGGAGTGTGCCCCGCAGTTCCGCGATTTCGGCGCGCTTCTTCTTGATACGCGCGTCGAGCAGCGCCTTCACCTCGGTCGCGAGCGAGCCGTCCCGCGTGGCCTCGGCGATCTTCTCGATGACGAACCGTTCGATCGCGCCCGCAGGCAACGGCTTGGCGTGACACACCGCCTCGCCGTGCTTGTCGCGCCCGCTGCATCGATAGTAACGCCAACGCCCCTTGCCCTTCCTGGTCGATGCCGGCGTCATCGGATCGCCGCAGCTGGAGCAGCGCAGCAGTCCCCTGAGCACGTAGTCCGGGTTGAGGCCGCCGAAGCGCAGCTCGCGCTCCGCGCCCTCCAGGATCCGCTGCGCCCTTCGGAACGTGGCGTCATCGACGAGCCGTGGATGCTCGCCGGGGTAGAGCTCGTCGCCGTACATCATCTGCCCCGCGTAGATCGGGCTGCGCAGCAGCCGCGCCATCGAATCCTTGCTCCACCGCAGGCCGTGCTTGGCGGGCCGGGCTGGGCGGCCCCGCGGCAGAAGGCCCCGTTCGTTCAGCGCCGTCGCGACCGCGAAGATTCGCCGGTGTTGCAGGAACAGCGCGAACGCCTCGCGCACGATCGCTGCCTCGACCTCGTTGACGACGAGCCGCTTGTCCTTGGCGCTGTAGCCGAACGGCACCGGACCGCCCGTCCACTTGCCCTTCCGACGCGACATCGCGATCTTGTCGCGCGTGCGTTCGGCTATCATTTCCCGCTCAAATTCAGCAAACGACATTAACATGTTGAGGGTCAACCTGCCCATGGCGTCGGCGGTCGAGAAGTTCTGGGTGACCGACACGAACGATGCTCCGCCTGCGTTGAACCGCTCCATCACCTTGGCGAAGTCGAGCAGCGAACGCGACAGCCGATCGACCTTGTAGACCACCACGACGTCGATCTTCCCAGCCTCGACATCAGCGAGCAGTCGCTGAAAGGCGGGCCGCTCGATGTTCGCCCCGGTGAAGCCGCCATCGGCGTAGGTCTCCTCGACCAACGACCACCCCTGCTGGCGTCGGACGTACGCGGCGCAGGCCTCGTGCTGGGCATCGAGGGAGTTGAACTCCTGCTCCAAGCCCATCGTCGTGGACTTGCGCGTGTAGATGGCGCAGCGCTTCACTTCGGGGATCGATGCTTGCGCAGAATGCCGCTTGCTCATCGAGACTGCTCCTCGCTCGGGTCGCACTGTGATGCGGGGTCGACCTGGGGCGCATTGCGCTGAACGACGTCCAGCAAGCGCTCCAGGTTTTCGTTGAGCCGCGCCAGCTCATGCACGAGCGAGGGCACCGTCGCTTCGTAGAAGCGGTGGCCCATCTGCGTTCGGTAGAATGGGACGTCGCTCATGCCGCGTTCTCCTCCGACGTCGGGGCATCGCTCGGCTTCTTCAAGGCGAAGAAGAGGTACCCGTTCCAGGGCGTGCCGGTGATGTGTTTTGCGACCGCGGAGAGCGTCTTGAAGCGAGTGCCCGCGTGCTCGAAGCCCTCGGCGCAGACGATCACTTCGTGCGTGATCCCGTTGTGGACGCGACGCAGGATCGTACCGACAGGCGGAATCCGCGGGTCCCGTGGCTCCGTAGGCGGGGGGGGCGCCTCGATCAGCCCGGCCTTCTCGGCCTGCCGCATCCGCCAGCGCTCGGGGATTCCGTCGCCCAGCTCGGCGATCTTCTCGAGCGCGCTCGCCGGAAGCCCGCCGTATGCGAGTTCCTGCACCCGGTAGCCGAGCCGCTTTCGCAGATACGGCACGTTGCGCGTGCGGGTCGGTTCGCCGTAGAGGTCGCGGTAGGCGGCGACGAGCTCGGGGGTGTTCATCGTCTCCAGCGCGGCAAGCTGGGCCGGCACATCCCGGAGCAAGAGCAGGTTTGCGTGAGCGGTGTCGTTCGTCTTCATCGGTGCTCCTTGTTCGCGGGCATCGGGCCCGCGAGACGCCGCCATGACGGCTTCTTCCCCGGTAGAAGACAAGGTGAGAACCAGAGATTCACCGCGCATTTTCGCCTCTGAACGTGTTGGCCGATGACCTCTGCTCTCGGCGCGATCGCTGCTCGAGAACGAACATGACCAGCAACGTCTCGGCGAGGACGTCGGCGGCTTCGTGGCGGCGACGACGTACATCCGCCAAGGGGTCGTCATCACGGCTGTTGATGGAGGGATCGGGCTGCGTGTACATGCCCGAGAAACGCGGGCGAACCGCTGAGGATGGGACGCGGGAATGAACGAGGCGCGCTCCCCGTAGTTGGCGGCCAGGCGTCGTCGGAATATCGAGAGCGTCCGAGCGTTTCCTCGTACAATCCAAGGCGCGGATCGACGTTCGGCCCAGGCTCCAGATGCACATCGACTCACACGACCAACTCGCGGGACAACCCATCGTCGCGATCCGAGGCTTTTTGCGACGCAACGCCCTCAGCGGCTTCCAACTACCCGATGCCGAGGAGGCCTTCGGATCAGCCGCAGCTCACGTTGTCGCGTTCCTAGAGAAAGAAGGCTACGTCGAGACGTTCACCGAGTTTGGCTGCACCCGGTACCACAACACCGCGAAGGGTGGGGCTCTCTCGCTTGCTTCAGCGGCCAAGCCAGTACGTCGAACCACCGCGCAGAAGCGCCTCGACGAGTTCCTCGTACGATGTGAAGAGGTGCGCATACGCCCCGACATGCTGTTCAAGGTCAGCCGCGCAGTCCTGTTCGGCAGCATGCTTTCCGACAAGCCTTTGGTCGGGGATGTCGACCTCGCCGTGACGCTGGCACCGAAGGAGGCTGATCGTGAAAAGCACTTCGCTCTCTGTCAGGAGCAATCCCGCGAGGCGGAGAGGAGCGGCGTGGTTTTCTCGAACATCCTGGAGCGACTCGGCTACCCAGAGATCCGCGTACGACGGTTCTTGAAGGGCAAGTCGAGGGTGTTGCAGCTCGTGCTCGGCACCGACGGCATCCTCAAGACGGCGCCCCAACGCGTGATCTATGAGGACCCGGCTGACTCCAGTCGTTGAAAAGATGGTCCGAGCTTGAGCACCCATGGTGTGCAGCCGGTCACTGATTGGCAACCAGGCTGAGTGCCCCTCGACGCGAGCGCGGAGTAGAATGCGAACCGCGCGGTCCACCGATTCGGGCGCGAGGCGAGTCGCCAGCGTGCAGCGCGCCTTGTCGGGATCCGGGGCGGCAGTGGCGGTTTCACCGAAAACCAAGCAGCTTGCTGTTTGTCACGTTGAACCGTTCGTCGAGATAGTACGCGATAGCGGCAGCAAGAACTGCTCCAGCCTCCTCCTCAGAATACCCCAGCTGTCCCGTCAGTGTGGCAGCAGTCGTCGCGATCACCTGATCGATCATCTCGGCGCATGTCGTCGCAGACTCACCCGTTGCAGGGTGCGGCTCAGAGAGTTCGCGGAGCGTTTCCCGGCTCGGCGACACGTCATCGAAGCCAACAGCCCGCAAGTGATGAACCATCACGGCGTTGAAGAATCCATCCCCGAAGCGGATCTCGATGGGGCTGAAGTGATCCTTTCCGGCAAATCCGAACCGCTCCCCCTCTGCCGCAAGTGATTCCGCTCGAACCTTCTGACGGATGAGCCAATCGTTCAGATCTGGATCCCAAGGCGCTTCCAGGACTTCAACATCGTTGCCCCCCGACCGCAGGAATAAGAATAGCCTTGCTGGCTTAAACACGAGACCATCGCGCGGACGAAATAGCTGACACGCCACGTCGAGGTGGTGCTCCTCTGCCTTGGCCAGCGCCAACGACCAGCGACGCATGTCTGGGGTCAAGGGCTGGTCTGGACGTTGCTCGAAGTATTTTTTGATCGGCATGGATTCCTCGTGACCTCAAGGATCAAACGGCACCTGGATTCCAGGCAGCCAGGGCGTCAAGTACGAACGTTGCTGCGTTCCTACATGCGCGTTCGCGGTACTTGCCGGCCTCCTCAACCTGCTCTTCAGACGCGAAATCACAGATCCCTTTGACGATCGTCCATTTCGGGTCCTTCCGTGGACCGAGCGCCAGGAAACCGGTCCCCTCCATCTCCCCGCCAACAACGCTGGGGGCAACTTGTGATGACCATCGCACAAGGTTGTCCCGGTAGGCTCTCGACCGGACCACGGCATTCCCACTCAGCAAGCAGCCAGGGAGAACATTGAAGCCGCGAACATGTTCTCGGTGTGCCTCGAGCATCTTGATCGTTGTCGGATTCGCGCGATAGATCTTCGCCCTCTTGCCGTACTCGTATCGCCAAGATTCTCCGTCGGAAATTACCTCGCGGTCGTCATATGGGAAGACAGACGTCGACACGAGTACATCGCCGTAGTTCTGAAGTGTTGGGCTTATTCCGAACGCCATCCCCAGACAGATGATACTCGTGGCTCGGGTCATGCTGACGTACTTCAGCCCGAGCGCAGCCGACCCACCGTCCCCGATCGCGCCCATGCGGGTCTTCACGGCGATCACTCGCTCTGCTCCGATCGTCCCGAGCCAATAGCTCTCCCCAGGCAGAGGTTCGCCGGCCTCGCCCGAGATGTCGTCGAACGCAGCTCCGCGTTCAACCGCAGCTGCTCGAAGCAGGTCGCGCTCCGTTTGCGTCGCCACGAACAAGAGAAGGTCGCACTCCCGCATCGGCATTTTCTCACGCTAGCACACGTCCACCGGATGATGGAGGGAGCGGTAGACGCGGTGAGTCATACTTCGAGGCTACCCGTCCCACCTCCGCCGCAATCTCCTCGCGCAAGCTCTCGGGCTCCAGCACCTCGACCTTGGAGCCCCAGCCCAGGATCCACGACGTGAGCTCCACCGTGCCGGACACGTCCATCGCAAGCTCCACGCCGCGCTCGGTCTTGGTGATCTTCTGCGTCGGATGCCACAGACGGCGGCGAACGAAGCGACCGACCTTCGCGTCGAACAGCAGCCGCACGTGCGTGCGCGGGCCGCCGATCATGCCGAACGCTCCCTCGACGAGTTGCGCCGGCTGGTAGTCCTTCGGGTAGTCGAAGCGGTCCTTCTTGAGCCGATCGATGTCGCGAAAGCCGTCGAGCGAGAAGGTGCGCACGCTCTGGTGATGGTGGCTGTATCCCGCGAGGTACAAGCCCTTCTTGTACACGAGCAGGGTGTACGGCTCGAGCACGAACGGCTTCTTGTACGCGCCCACCGAGCCGTGCGTGACGCGCAGGCGCTCCTCGCGCAGCAGCGCGGTGATGATGTCGTCGACGTGCTCGAGGCGATCGGCGTAGATGTGAGGCGCCTCGTTGACGTCGAAGATCTTGCGCTCGAGGTTGCGCGTGTCGTAGTCGCGCTTGCGGAGCGTGATCTCCAGGCGCTTGAAGACCTCGTCGAGATCCTCCTTGAAGCCGGTGCCGGCGAGGAAGTCGAACACGCGGCGCGATAGGAACAGCGAGACCATCTGCGTCGTCGTGAGCGCGATGGTCTCGCGCCGTGCGGCGGGGTGCAGGCGCCAGATCTTGCGCTTGCCATCGAGCGTCTCCTCGAGGGGCTCGCCTGCGTTCCCGAGCGCGCGCAGGTAGCGGATCGCGGTGCGCACGCTCACGCCGAAGCGATCCGCGATTTCGTAGACCGTCATCCCGCCCGACGACGCGAGCAGGGTCTTGATCTCGTGGAGGCGTGAGGCGGGTGCGTAGCGGTAAGGCGTGGATTCGGCCATGGCGTACCTGTCAAGGCGATCGGTATGACGAAACAGGTCATAGATAAGCATGGCGGAACTGTGCGTGTCTATTGCGGTTTCTTGCGCAAGAGGCGCCAGTTGGCCCAGTTCGATGGAACCCGCGTGTTTCCATGGAGATCCATCTATGACCAGGTTCGTCATAGATCGGATCCATACTGTCTTCAGACGAACGAACCCCAAGGAGATAGCCCATGGAAGCGAACAACACCGCACTCAAGGCCACCATCACCGAGATCGAGAAGCAGTACGGCAAGGGCGCCATCATGCGCCTCGGCGAAGGCGCCGCGACCCCCGAGGTGCAGGTCATCTCCACCGGCTCGCTGGGCGTGGACCTGGCCCTCGGCGTGGGCGGGCTTCCCCGCGGGCGTATCGTCGAGGTGTACGGCCCGGAGTCGTCCGGCAAGACCACGCTCGCGCTGCACGTGCTGGCGCAGGCGCAGAAACTCGGCGGCATCTGCGCGTTCATCGACGCCGAGCACGCCCTCGACGTCGGATACGCCCGAAAGCTCGGCGTGAGCACCGACGACCTGCTCATCGCCCAGCCCGACCACGGCGAGCAAGCCTTGGACATCACGGACAAGCTGGTGCGTTCCGGCGCGGTTGACGTGATCGTTGTCGACTCGGTCGCCGCCCTCGTGCCCAAGGCCGAGCTCGAGGGCGACATGGGCGACTCGCACGTGGGCCTGCATGCGCGGCTGATGAGCCAGGCGCTGCGCAAGCTCACGGGCAACGTGGCGCGCAGCAACACGCTGGTCATCTTCATCAACCAGCTCCGCATGAAGATCGGCGTGATGTTCGGCAGCCCGGAGACCACGACTGGCGGCAACGCGCTCAAGTTCTACGCGAGCGTGCGGCTGGACATCCGTCGCATCGGCCAGATCAAGGAGAGCGACAAGGTCGTAGGCGGGCGCACCCGCGTGAAGGTCGTGAAGAACAAGATGGCGTCGCCGTTCCGCGAGGCCGAGTTCGACGTCGGCTACGGCACGGGCATCTCGCGCCTGGGCGAGGTGGTGGACCTGGGTGTGGAGGCCGGGCT
>JAJZQG010000290.1 GCA_021847645.1 Myxococcales bacterium | reverse complement strand
TCTTCACCCACTGAGCCCTGCTGCGCGCCGCGAGCGCTGGGCGGCCCGCGAGAATGCCGCTTCGCGACGCCGAAGGAATCGGCGCTGCATGTGTGCCTTCCGTCCTCTTCTCACGTCTCCAGCTACGAAAGCTGTCTTGATTGGCCAGGAAGGTTCCTTCAGGACTGCGCCGGGCGCGCTGCCCAGCGGGACACCACGAGCCTAAGCAGCACGCCCACCACCATCACCGCCAGGGCGCGGCCCACCTCGCGCCACGACGCGCCCGCCGCCACCGCCAGCGCTGCCACGATCGCGAACGCGCCCAGCACCACTTCGCCACGGCCCAGCCCCCGCTTGCGCCGAGCGCCCAGGAACGCGAGCGACGCCGCGGTCGCCCCGTATTGCGCGAGCACCGCGATGCTCGACATCGCGAACAGCTCGTCGAGGGAGCCGAACTGCACGAACGCCAGGACCGCGACGCCCGTGAGCACGAGCGCGCGGAGCGGCACGCCGCGCATGCTCGTATGCCCGATCCACGTGCCCAGGCCGTCGTCGCGGCCGAGCGTGGCGAGGTAGCGGGGCGTAATCGCCACCATGCCCAGGGAGATGCCCAAGGCCGAGACGCTGGTGCCGACATCCAGGACGCGGGCGAGAGCGTCGCCGCCGTAGACGCGCGCGGCGTCGACGAGCGGAGCGCGGCTGGCCGCCAGCCCGGGCAGCGCATGCACGCACGCCAGCTGAAGGCCGAAGTACACGACCGACGCGATGAGAAGTGCGCTGAGCGTGGCGCGCGACATCGCCTTCGGCTCGCGCACGTGCCCCGCGGGCACCGGGACGATCTCGAAGCCTTGCAGCGCGAAGACCACGATCAGGCCGGCACGCAACACGCTGCCCGCGGTCGCGGGCGTCGCGGCCGACGAGGCGGCGGTCAGCGCATCGGGCGAGGCAACCATCGCCGGCGACAGGGCCCAGGCTCCGAGCAGCAGCGCGAGGGGCACCAGCTTGGCAGCCGTGATGGCGGTCCACGCCAACGCCGAGACCCGCAGCCCGATCGCGGTGAGCAGCACCAGGCCCACGACGGTGGCGGACGCGACGAGCCGCGTGGGGTCGAACAGGATGCCGTGACCGCTCCATCGGTGCGTCAGCGCCGCGGCCAGGCCCCGGATCACCGCCGAGGTCGACAGCACGGCCGATACGTACGTCAGCCAGCCCATGACGTACGCCGCCCCCGGACCGAACGCCGCGCGAGCATACACGTAGGGGCCGCCGTCCTCGTCGAACCGCGGCGCAAGACGGCTGAAGGCAAGCGCGATGGGCAGGCACGCAACCGCGGTCGCGAGGTAGACGAACGCTCCGGCGGAGCCCGGGACATGGCGAGCGACCGACGCCGGGACGAAGAAGATGCCGACCCCGATGACGCCGTTCAACCCCAGGGCGATGAGCGAGAGTTGGCCGAGCGGACGGGCGCGGTCGGACGCCATGCTATTCGATGAGGTCGTGGAAGCGTTGGCGCACGAGCATGGCGGCCGCGTCGCAAGCACAGTTGTCGCAATAGCCGAAACGTGCGGTCAGCGCGTCGAGCACCGTGCGCACCTCACGCTTGCGCTCGTCGGTCAAGCTGCCGTCCTGATCGCGCACCATGCGCACGATGTCCCGGCACAGCTCCGCCAGCGGCTTGCGCCGTGAGGCGAACACGGCGTCGCGCAGCTTGCGGATGTGATCGGCAAAGACCACCTCCACCTGCGCCCGCTGCCCCGGGTTGTCGATGGCCCAGGCCGCCATCTTCGAAAGCATGCCGCGCCGGAACTCGTCGGGCTCGCCCGTCCAGCCCAGCAGCGACTCCACCTCCGTCATCATCACCGCGTCGGGCTCCTCGTACGCACCGGTGAGACGGTTGCGCAGGCGCTCGTTCTTGCTCCACGCCGACACGTTCTCGATGTAGCGCTCGAACAGCCCCGAGTACTGTGCCTCGTCCACCAGCCCGCTCGCGTCGCGAACCTCCTCGCCCCACCGGTCCAGAAGACGCTCCCGCAGCAGCTCGCGGAACAGCGCGTGGTCGTGGTATCCACCCGTCTCCGCGTCCTCGCGCAGCCACGCGAACTGCGTGGTCCTGGTGCACAGCCCGTCGAGCTCGTCGAGCACCGCAAGCGGCGACAGACAGCGGTAGCGCGTGCTCTGCGCAGCATCCAGCAGCACGGTCTGCATCTCCCGCGGGCTCGCGCCCTCGATGCCTTCGTACATCGTTCGGGCCCTGCTCTCCTCGACCACCTCGAGAAGCCCGCTGTGCAGCACCTTGCGCTGCTCGAGCGTGAGCCGCTCGGGCACGCGGCCGATCGCGAACAGGTCGGCCTTCTCGATGGCCGTGAGCCCCGCCGCCAGCTCGGCAATCTCCCCCGACAGCCGCTTCTGATCGGGGCGTACCAGACGCGTGAGCACCGCGAAGGTCGAGGCCACCCGCGTCGCGTGCGGCGCCACGTGCCGCTTCATGCTCGAGGCGACCTGGTTGTCGTAGATGCGCTGCTCGTCGACATAGCTCAACAAGTACGGCGTGCGCACCAGCTCCATGCGGCCGCGAAAGCTCGGAAACTCGGGGTGCTCGCGGAACGCCGCCAGGTGGATCTCGTTCGCACTGCCCAGCATGATGCAGTTCAGCTGCAGGTTCTGCTTCGACAGAGACACCTCCCCCGTCTCCACCGACAGCTGCAGATACTTGAACGCATCCAGCGGACGCTTGAGCAGATCGCTGAACTCCAGCAGCCCGCCCGACGCGTCGACCAGCTCGCCGAAAGCCTCGTACAGCGGAGTGGCCTGCAGCGCCGTGGGCAGCGACGCCAGGGATTGGTCCGCCGTGACCTGCCGCTCGCCAGCGTCGACCGACATCTGCGGCCCGAGCGTGACCGCGCCGGTCCGATAGCGGCGCGAGATGAAGTAGCGCTCCACCTGCACGTGGCGCAGTACGTCGGTCAGCGAGCCCTTGTACTTCTTGAGCAACGCCTCGAGCACCTGCTGGTTCTTGAAGGCCAGCTCCCCGCCCAACAGCCAGCGCGGAGGCGAACGGTCCACGCCCGCCGCGCTCCAGGCCTCCTCGATCAGGAGCCGACGCTCCGGCACCGGGATCAGAAACAGCGGATGATCCCGCACCTCGATGACCAGCCGCGCGTCGATCTGCTCGTCCGCCAGGTGCGCGAACGAGTCCGTCGGCGGCGCCTCCACCTCGCCCGGCGAGCGCGACTCGCTGAAACCGATCGACCCCCGCAGCCGCTTCTCATTGGGAAATACCCAGTGGAAACGATACAGCGCCCCTTCCTCCAGCGAGCTGTAGTGCTCCAGCCCACGCATGATGCACGCCGCGATCGTGCTCTTCGCGCTGCCGTTCGGCCCGTGCGTCAGAATCAGCCGATTCGGCCGCCCCTCCCGCACGAAGTTCGCCAGCGACCGGTAGATCTCTCCCTGCACTTCCTCCTGCCCCACCAGCGCGTCGCGACCGCCCTCCGGCGTGGTCTCCCACGGCAGGTCGAACAGCCGCCAGCGACGCAACGTGCCGGTCGGCCGCGCGATCTCCTCGCTGCCGAAATGATCGAACAGGTCGAGCATGTAGGTCGCCGCGTCCCGGCCGTACCTGCGCGGATCGGCGGCGAACAGGTCGAGATACTCGCCGAACGTCAGCTGGAGACGCCCCTGCTTGAAGCGCTCCTGAAACGACCGGGCGATGTCCTGGATGCGGTCCTGGGCCCGCTGCGCGCGTTCCTCGTGGGTCATGACCTCGGCAGCGTACCACTGTCCCACGCTCCGTCGCACCCGGGTCCTTGCCGCAGTCCGGCCCTCGCCGGTCCATCGCCCGAAATCCGCAGCCTTGCTCCCTCTCCCATCCGGCTTGCCATCTTGCGCTGCGGCATGCTCGACATTCTGGATGACGCAACGTGGCAAGAGGGGTAGCCTTCGCTCCGAAATGACACTGCGGGTCACCAGTCTGCGTGCCTTCGCATATCACACGCGCTTCTGGGCGACAGGCGTCGCCGTCCGAGCAGGCTTGCGATCGTCCATCGACCGGATGCTCCGCCCGCGCATCGTCGGCGACGTTCCCCACGCGTCCGTGCACGACATCGTCAGCTTCATCGAAATGACCGGCGGCAACGTGGAGGACTACCGCCTTCCCAACGGCGGTCTGCTCACGCCCCACGGCTGGTTCGGTGCGTGGGCTCCCCAGGAGCTGTCCCGCGCTCTGCTGGCCGCTCAGTTGCCCCTGAACTTGACCCAGGTCGTGCACGCCGGCGCCTCGATCCGCATCCGTCGGCTACCCGAGGTGGGCGAGCCGATGCGCTTCGTCGCCACGGTCGAGACGGTCGTTCGCACCGGCAAGCGCGTGCGCATCGAGCAGGATCTGGTAACCACCACGGCCCGCGGCGAGACGCTGACCGAGCACGCCGTGTCCCTGCTGTTGCCCGGAGGACGTCGCCCCTGGACCGACAAGTCGCGACGGCAGGAAAGCGTTCCGGCGACCGCGCAGTTGCTCGCCACCCACGAATTGCAGAGCGGCGAGGGATGGCGCTTTGCCAAGCTCTCGGGCGACTTCAACCCGGTGCACTGGCTCACGCCCTACGCTCGCCACCTCGGGCTCGAGGGAACGGTGGCCCACGGCTTCGACCTGTGCGCCCGGCTGGGCCACGCGGCCGTCGCGAGCCTCGCCGATCATCAGCCCCACCGCGTCCGTTTCTTCGAGGTCCGGTTCCGTCAGCCCGTCGTGCTGCCCGCGCGCGTGAGCATCTTCGCCGGCTCCTCCACGACGACCGACTCCGGCGCCCGCCGTTTTCCCCTGTGGATCGCCGTCGATCAGCAGAGCCCCGCGAACGCTGTCGCCTACGTGGAGGTCGACTCATGAGTCCGAAGTCCGCCGCTGTCGCCAAGCTCGCGCGCCGTCTCATCGCCCGCCTGCCCCTGCCCATCGCAACGCCGGTCGAGCTTCACCGCGCCTGGGGCCGCCCCCTGGAAAAGCCCCTCGCCGCCCGGCGAGCCGTCGTCGTCGGTACCGATACCGAGGCGGCTGCGTCCCTGTCCGACGCCCTTCGCGCTGCCGGTGCCTCCGTCTACGACACCGCACAGGACAGCGGCTGCGACATCGCGCTCGTCGCCGTCGACGCCCAGACCGGAGTCGATGCCCTGGTGCAGTGGGGCCGGCAGTTCGGCGCCGCGCTGCGAGGCGTCGCCAACCACGGCCGCATCATCATCGTCGTGCGTGCCTCCGGGCCCTCCGTGGTCACCGACGCCATCCACGGCTTCGTTCGCTCCCTGGGCCGCGAGGTCGGCCGTCGCGCGATCACCGTGCACGCTGTGCTAGCGCCCGCGCCCCAGGCCGCCGGCTCCCTCGTGGTGTTTCTGGCCTCCGAGCGCGCGGGCTTCCTCAGCGGCCAGACCATCGCGCTGCGCGACGGCCCCGTGCCCGCGATCGAGCCCAAGCACCCGCAGGTCGCCGTGGTCACGGGCGCTGCCCGCGGCATCGGCGCCTCCATCGCCCGAGCCCTGGCCCACGCGCAATACCGCGTCGTAATCGCCGATGTCGCCTCGCAGGCCGACGCCGCCAAGCGCCTCATCGACGAGATGGGCGGCGAGGCCGCCGGCATGATGTTCCAGCCGTGCGACGTGCGCGACGAGCAGGCGTCCGTTGCCATGCTCGAGAAGGCCCGCTCCCTGTCGCCCTCCGGCTGCATCGACGTGCTGGTCAACAACGCCGGCATCACCCGCGACCGCACGTTCGGCCGCATGGCCGACGGCGAATGGACCGACGTGCTCGAGGTCAACCTGGCGTCGGTCGTGAACCTCACGCGCACCGCGCTCTCGCGTCTATGCGACGGCGCGCGCATCGTCAACGTCTCGTCGGTCACGGGCTTTTCGGGCAACTTCGGCCAGACCAACTACGCGATGGCGAAGGGCGGGCTCATCGGCTTCACGCGCACGATGGTGCCTGAGCTCGAGCCCAGGCAGATCACGATGACCGCGGTGGCGCCCGGGCTCATCGAGACCGCGATGACGGCCAAGGTGCCCTTGCTCAACCGCGAGATCGCCAAGCAGATGACGAGCCTGGCGCAGGCCGGCCAGCCCGAAGACGTCGCCATGACGGTCGAGTTTCTGGCGCGTCGAGACGCCTGGCCGCTGCGGGGCCAGATCGTTCGGGTCGACGGCGGGATGTTCTTCGGAGCGTAGCGCTCCGGCCCAGGCAAAGCTCAAGACTCAGGACTCAAGACTCACCACTCACCGCGCAGCAAGGAGACAATCGACATGGGCGCGAACTTCTTTTCCGACAACGAGGACCTCAAGTTCGAGTTCGAGCACGCCGTTCAGTGGGACGACATCGCGGACCTGACCGAGTTCGGCTACAAGCTGCCGGGCGGCCACGCCAATCTCGAGGAGGCCAAGGAGTTCTACCGCGCGGTCATCGACTCGGTCGGCGAGTACGCCGGTGAGTTCATCGCGCCGCGGGCCTTGAAGATCGACGAGCAGGGCAACTGGCTGGAGAACGGCGAGGTCAAGAGCGGCGAAGCGCTGATGGAGGTCTACCAGGGCCTCAAGGACCGCGAGCTGTGGGGCATGGGTGTGCCCCGCGAGTTCGGCGGCTCCAACTGCCCGCTCGCGGTGTTCTTCACGACCGCCGAGCTGCTGGCCAGGGCCGACGTCTCCATCATGACGCACTTCGGCTTCCACAGCGGCATCGCGCTGGCCCTGCTGATGTACTCGGCGCGCGAGGGCTCCCTCAAGATCGAGAACGGCGAGGTCAAGTCCGTGCGCTGGGAGAACGCCATCCGCGAGATCGCGGCGGGCAACGCCTGGGGCGCCATGGTGCTGACCGAGCCCGACGCCGGCAGCGACCTGGGGCGCATCCGGTCCAAGGCGGTGCAGCGCGACGGCAAGTGGTACCTGACGGGCGAGAAGATTTTCATCACCTCGGGCCATGGCCAGTGGCACATCGTGCTGGCGAAGACCGACATCGAGTCGGGCGGCAAGAAGCTCGACCCGCTCAAGGAGCTGAGCCTGTTTCTGGTGCCGCGCATCATCGAGCGCGACGGCAAGCAGGTGCGCAACTTCGAGGTCTCGAAGGTCGAGGAGAAGGTCGGCCACCACGGCTCGGCCACGTGCGCGCTGATCTACGAGGACAGCGAGGCCGAGCTCATCGGCAAGGTGGGCCAGGGCTTCGAGCTGATGCTCCAGCTGATGAACAACGCGCGCGTGGGCGTGGGCTTCGAGGCCATCGGTATCTCCGAGGCCGCCTACCGCCAGGCCCGCGAGTATGCCCACCAGCGCAAGACCATGGGCCAGACCATCGACCGGCACCCGATCATCGCCGAGATGCTGCTCGACATGGAGCTTGACATCGCGGGGCTTCGGGCCATGGCCTTCCGCGCGGCCAACCACGTCGAGATCGGCTCCAAGCTCGACATGCTGCTTCGCACGATGCCGCCGTCCGATCCCGACGAGAAGAAGAAGCTCGAGCGCAAGCTGCGCAAGCACAACAAGGAAGCGCGCCTGCTCACCCCCCTGCTCAAGTACGCCGCGGCCGAGGCCGCCGTGCGCATCACCCGCAACAACATGCAGATCATCGGCGGCCCGGGCTACATGCGCGAGGTCGGCGCCGAGAAGCTCCTGCGCGACGCCCTGGTGCTGCCCATCTACGAGGGGACCTCGCAGATCCAGGCGCTCATGGCCCTCAAGGACAACATGATGAACGCCATGAAGCGTCCGGGCGACTTCGCCCGCGAGGCGGCGCGCATCCAGTTCCTGGCCGGCACCACCACGGACGAACCCCAACGCGCCTTCTACAAGGCCGAGGCGAGCGTGCACCGGGCCCTGCTCGCGGTGCTCGCGCGCATCGCGTCCAAGAAGCTCAAGCGCACCGTGCACGAGAGCGGCTGGGGCCAGATCAAGCAGTTCGCCGACATGTCGAAGTGGGATCCCAAGGTCGACTTCTCTCAGGGCCTGGTGCACGCCGAGCGCTTCGCCCGCGCCCTGTCCGACCTCGAGTGCGCCCGCTCCCTCATGGACCAGGCGGCGAAGTTCCCCGAGCGACGCAAGCTGGCCGACCGCTACGTCAAGCGCATGGCCAGCCGCGTGGCGGTGCAGACCGACGCCATCATGGCGAATGACGACACGGTGTTCGACTGGATCAACGAGATCCAGGACTGACCCAGGCCCGCCTTCCTTTTCGTTTCGCCCTTGCCTCCGGCCCGACCCCGGCTACGCTTCTGCCTGCCGCTGAGGGAACACATCGCGAAGGGGATTCATCGCCATGACGACCGATTGGGCCGAGCTTCTCATGACCGATCACCAGACCACGGAGAAGGTTCTCGCGGCCGTCTCCAACGCGCTTGGCGCCAAGGACGGGCCGAGCACCCGCATGATCGCGACCTTCCTCGAGTACATGGAAGGCTACATCGATAGCTGCCACAACAAGAAGGAGGAGGACCACCTCTTCCCGATGATCGAGAGTCGCGGCGTTCCGCGCCACGGCGGCCCACTGGCCGTCATGCTCGCGGAGCACACGCAGAGCCGCGAGCTCGCCGCCAGGCTCGCGCCGCTGTGCAAGAGCTACGCGCAAGGCGATCGGTCGTCGCTCGCGGAGCTCAAGGACACCTTCGAGCAGTACGCCGAGCTGCTCAAGAACCACTACTGGAAGGAGAACGACATCCTCTATCCCATGGCCCGGCGCGTGATGTCGGCGCAGGACGCCGCCAAGGTCGTAGAAGGCATTCTGGCGACCGAAGCCGCCCTGGGCCCCAACACGCGGGCGAAGTACTACGAGATGGCCAAGACCATCGAGTTCCTCGGCGGCGTCGAGGATCTGTCCGCCGGACTGCCCAAGAACGTGCTGGCCGCGATGCTCAACACACTGCCTATCGAGCTGTCGTTCGTCGATGAGAACGACATCGTGCGCTACTTCAGCCACGAGAACCACGCCAAGCTCTTCCCGCGCACCCGCGGCGTCGTCGGCATGGCCGTGCAGAACTGCCACCCGCACAAGAGCGTTCACCTGGTCAACAGCATCCTGGCTGACTTCAAGGCGGGCAAGCGCGATGTCGCCGAGTTCTGGATCGACCTCGGAGGCAAGAAAGTGCATATCCGCTACTGGCCAGTCCGCGACACGGACGGCAAGTACCTGGGCTGCCTGGAGACCGTACAAGACGTCACGGCGATTCAGGCGCTGCAGGGACAGCGCCGGCTGCTGGACGACGAGTGACGGCCCCGATGCGCCGGGAGCGCCACGCCGCCGCCGGCGAGCTCCCGGTTCGCCCCCAGGCCTGATTCGCGACCGGCGAAGCCGGAGCGAGAAGGCTAGCGGAAATGCAGGCGAGCGACAGCGAGCCTGAGCGCGTCGGCTCGAGGCACAAA
>JAJZQG010000039.1 GCA_021847645.1 Myxococcales bacterium | reverse complement strand
GGCTGGACCGGCCATGGCCGCGACGGTCGTGGGCGATGCAGCGATAGTCGTTGGATGCCAGGAACACCATCTGCGCCTCCCAGCTATCCGCGCTGAGGGGCCAGCCGTGACTGAACACCACGGGCTGGCCTGTGCCCCAGTCCTTGAAATAGATCTGCGTGCCGTCTTTGGTCGTGAAGGTGCTCATTATTTGCCCCCCTTGGTCATGGCATGATCCGGCAGCCGGAGCCGTGTCAGCTTGGAGACGCACGGCGCAGCGAGCTCATGGGCTGCGTTGTCCGGCGATTCGCTGCTCGATCGCGACCTCCGCCCGCAGGCTCTCGAGGTCTCGACCGACGGTGACCACGGCGAGCGTTCTGTCACCCCGCCGAAAGTCCAACGTGCAGTCGTGCTCGGCTAGACTCCCCTTGATGTCGATTCGGTCCCACTTCTCGGCGTGTCCCACGTAGGCGATGGATACGTCGTAGTGCCGGCTCCAGAAGAATGGCACGATCGTACACCGCGTGTTTCGTCCGAGCATGTTGCGCGCCGCGATCTGGCCGAGCCGCTCGGCCACGACCCAGTGCTCGACGCGAATCTTGTCTCCGGTGTGAGGGTCGGGCCAGCGTGCGATGTCTCCCGCCGCGAAAATGCCCGGGGCACTTGTCTGCAGGTATTCGTTCACGACTACGCCCCGATCCGTCGCCAGGCCTGCCTCTTCCGCCAGCGCCACGGCCGGCTTCACGCCGATGCCGGCCACGACGAGCTCGGCCGCCAGGACGTCGCCGTTCGCCAGGAGGACGTTGCTTGCGTCGATGGACTTCGCCGTCTGCCCGAGGTGGAAGATCACGCCGTGCGCTTCGTGGAGCGCGCGAAGGAAGTCGCCAAGCTCGGGCCCGAGGATGCGTTCGAGCGGGCGCGTCTCCGGGGCAACGACGTGCACCTCGATATTGCGCGCGCGCAACGCCGCGGCGACCTCCAGGCCGATGAAGCTCGCGCCGAGAACGACCGCTCGCCTGGCCACACCTGCCCGTGCGATGATGGCGCGGCTATCCGCGAGTGTGCGCAAGTAATGCACGTGCGGTAGCTCGCTGCCGGGAATGCTGAGCTTGATCGGGACCGCGCCGGTCGCGAGCAGGAGCGAATCGTAAGCGTATGTCTTTCCGCCGTCGACCGTGACGCGCTTGTTCGCGACGTCGATTCCCGTCGCACGCGCGCCAAGCACCAGATCGATCGCTTGCTCTGCGAAGAACTCGGGCGGGCGAAGAGGGATCCACTCTTCCGGCGCTGTCCCCGCGAGGAAGTCCTTCGACAGGTTCGGGCGCTCGCAAGGCGGCGAGGCGTCGGCGCTGAGGATCGTCAGGTTCCCGACATAGCCTTCGAGGCGCAGGGTCTCCGCGGCAGCATACCCTGCCGCACCACCACCCAGAATCACGACGGACGAGATGTTGGCGGCCGCTGCGCGCGGAGAGGCGACGGGCGCTGGCGACTTGTCGATCACGAAGAGCCGACCGCCCCGCTTCTCCACCTCCCAGCGCGAGATCGGATGGATCGCGGGCGCGCGCAGCGCTCTTCCCGTGCGAAGGCTGAAACACGCGTGGTGCCAGGGGCAGCGCACCGTGTCCCCCACCATCAGCCCCTCGGCGAGCGGGGCGCCATAGTGCGTGCACGCCGCGCCGACCGCGAACACCTCCTCACCCCGTCGAGCGAGGATCACCGCTTCGCCTTGCGCGTGTCCCACGAGCATTGCGCCGTCTGCCAGGATATCCGCGTCCACGCCGCGCATGAGATCGGGGCCCGAGACGTTCTTGTCGTCGCCTGACATGGTTGCCTCCCCGGTGTTCCCCGGACTCAACGTGATTCCCCCACAGCGCCGCGACGCCCTCGAAGCGCGGATCGAGTATTATCGTAGCCGTTGCGCGCAGCGCAAGGGTGCGCAGGCAGACCCATCTCCATGTTGAGGCGGAGCGCATCGTCCCGGCCGAAGTAGTCGACCTGGACGGAGTGGTCGATGACGAGATCGACCGGGACCATCGGCTGCACGCGCGCGACATCGCGACCACGACGCGCCACCTCCGAACGCATCGCGGCGAGATCGACGAGGAGCGGTACGCCAGTGAAGTCCTGGAGCAATACGCGGCCGACGACGAAGGGAACCTCTGCGGTGCGCGCTCCGCTCGGCTGCCAACGCGCGAGTGCCTCGACGTCGTCGTTGCGGATGTGCTGGCCGTCGAGATTGCGCAGCACCGATTCGAGAAGAATACGGAGGCAAACAGGTAGCCGTGAGAGGCTCGCCACGCCTCTCTGCTCGAGCAGGGGAAGCGAATGGTACGTGCCGGACGCTCCAGAGGGGAGCTGCAAACGTTGGCGCACGTCGATCATGGCAATTCCTTTCTCGTGGGTGCCTTCACCGAATGCGGTACCTGCCGAGGTGCAGCTACTGCTCCCGCGACGAACGGCCGCTCCGCGCGACTGCTCTCGTATGGGGATCGGTCCGGGCTACCCCAACCGGGCGATCGTGCGATCGCGCGCCTCCCGTCCCGTGCAACGCGGGGGCTGGCCTCGCCAGGACGACGGCCCGTGAATCATGGGCATCTGCAACGGCGTGTCAACTCGATCAAAATGACATAGGACCTCAGTCGATTCGAGACGGTTGGAGGTTCCGCGTCCAGGGTCTTCCTGCTGCCCGCACCGCGCTCATCCCTGGGTAGGTGCCTGCAAACCATGGAGTCTCGCAGTTCGCCCGGCCTACAGCACGGCGATGCCGTGCCGCCAAGGCACGCGGGTCGCGTGCCGCTACGAGGAACGGTCCAATTACTCGATTGGAGCTCCCTTGAACTCCGCCGTGCGCCCGTGCCGACGGCCGGACCCGCGTGGCAATACGCGGGGACCGTGATCTCCGGCGCCCGAGAGGATCGGAGCAAGCGCTGCAGCACCATTCGTGCACGAAACGCGGCATGTTGCAGAGCACGGAACAGGGGGCAAGCGCGGCGGGCGGAGTCGATGGCGACATCGGGAGCGCGCCGAAACGCCAGGCCGGCTGGTCGACTCGCCGGACAAGACGTTGACGATGGGCCTTATCTTGCGCACCAGATAAGGCCCATTGCCGTCGGAAGGTGGAAGCCGCGCTGCAGGCTGGCGACCAGCGCGCCAGCTATGCCCTCGGGTTGATCGCCCTGATCTATGACAACGAGCGGCAAGCCACCGAAGACCAGGTTTCGGTCGAAGAGCGCACCCGACGTCGTCAGCTCGGCACCCGTCCGATCATCGACCAACTGCGGGGCTGGGGGCTTACGGCCTTCGTTCCATGCAGAATTGCGATCGGTGGCAGTCTTGACCGAATGCCCATGCAGGCCGGAGTGTCGGCTGGCATGCTCGGCCACTTCTGACGTCGTGTGCGGCCTTCGCAAGTACTCGATGCGCGCAGGGCATCCCTTTGACACCCCGCACTTGCAGGTCGTGCGTTGCCGGTCAAAGTGCGGGGCACTTCGGGGCCGCGCTTGCGTCGCGACGCCACCCGCGCCGAGTTGACCACGACAACCTCTGCGCTTGTCACCGCGAACATGGCCGGCAAGCCAATCGACTTGCGTGCGACGACAACGAGCAGAGCGCCGATGTTGCTGCTCGCCTTGGCGGCTTTCCTGGTCGTCGTGGGGCCATCATGCAGCTCCAAAGTGAGCCGTCCTTGACCCGAAGCATTCACACTGCCCCCTTCCTCGAAACCAACGGCGACGTTGTCCGCCACCCGCTCGAGCAGATCGGCGAGAGCCTCGCGCGGATCGAGACGCGCCTCGACGCTTTGGAGAAGAAGGAGCCATCACACGCACGGCCTACGTGATGATCACACGAGCGTCAGCCACGGACACGGGACCAAGGCGGAGGCGCATCTCACTGCTCTGCGGCGTCGCCCGCCCCGGCGTCTGCCGCGCCGCCCGCCCCGGCGTCTGCCGCGCCGCCGGGGAAGAGAGTGTTCAACGCCGCCAGGAACACCTCATCGATGGGGCCATCGTCGCTGTTCACGATCGACACGATCGTTGTCTTCTTTTCAGGGAAGTAGAAGGCATGCGTGAGGTAGCCGGAGATCTCGCCCGCGTGCCCAATCCCTTGCCCCGCGTTCGCGTTCTTCGCCGGGTCCAGCAGCATCACCCCGAGGCCGTATTGAGAGCCATGAAAGAAGCCGGTCCAAGGGATGATCGATGTCTTGGACGTGAGCAGTGCACGTTGGCCCGCGTCCAAGACCGCGTACGTGCCGTAGAGCGTCTCCACCCACTCAACGAGATCGCCGCCGCTGGATACCATCGCGCCGGCCGTCCACGGAACGGACGGGTCGAGGAAGAACGTGCAGTCCTTGCCGTTCGCGGTCATGCCGCGCGCCATGCGATTCGGGTCGATCGTGTCGTAGCCATCGAGCAACGTGGACTCGAGGTTGGCCGGGCCCATCGCGCGAGCATGGAGCACCGCGCCTGCCTTCTGCCCAGTCGCCGCCTCGAGGATCATCCCGAGTAGAACGTAGTTCGTGTTCGAGTAGGAGAAGTCGGCATCCGGCGCGAACAGGGGCGGATGGGACGTGGCCAGATCCACGAGTTGCTCAGGAGTCATCGGTTGCGTGCCGTCGAGGGTCCAGTCGTCGGTGTAGCTGAATATGCCGCTACGGTGGTCGAGAAGCATGATCACGGTAACGCCGTCGGTGTTCGGAACGTTCGGCACCCACTTGGAGAGGGGATCGTCGAGGGAAACCGCTCCTTCCTTGACGAGCGAGAGGATCGCCGTCGACACGAACGTCTTCGTCAAGCTGCCAATGCGCCAGAGCGACGTGGCAAGAGCCGTCTCCGTGCTGCCGCTGGCGTAGACGGTCGTGCCGCAGTCGGGGTTCCGGATGGCGAGGAGCGCGTTCGGTGAAGGCTCCCGCGTGTCGTCGAGGGCTTTCTGAAGTGCTTGATCCTGTGACTGGCACGTGGGAGATCGGCCGGCATCATCGGGCGCAGCGTCCGCGCCGGCGCCGCCGTCACCAGCGTCGCTCGCGATGCTTCCCCCTGCTCCTCCAGATCCGGCATCTGCACCCGCGGATCCTGCAACAGACGGGTCGGTGCCGCTCTCGCTGCTCCCGCACCCCATCCACGTGCACACGAAGCCCAAGCCTACTGCTGCAACCATCCACCTGCTGAGCACCATGGGCAGCCCCTCCAGTTTGGCGACGGTAGCACGAAGGCGTGTCGGGGATCGAACTGGCTCTACAGAGTGTCCGGGCGGGGCCGGGATGGCTCAGGAAGTGGTGTTCGGCGGCCCACGAATATCTCCGCTTTGCGAAGGTGAATGTGTGGACCCGCGGGTCGATCCCGCGCACTACCCCGTCGATGCGCTCGTCAAGCCCTACCCCTTGCCCAACACCGCCCCCACCTTCTTCACCATCTCCGGCGCAATCCCGCTGAACGTCAACAGCCCGCCCTGCAGACTCACCCCTACCTGCGACAGCTTCGCCTTCGCCAGCGCCGCTCTCCACTTCTTCACCTCGGCCGGCACCTTCGCAGACGCCTCGCTGGACCCCGCGCCCTTCGCCCGCGCCGCACGGCGAAGCTCTGCCAGCGTCAACTCCGCAAACGGTCTCATCCGGAAGCTCTTGCCCTCGGCAACCCGGACACGCTGCCTGGCCAGGTCGAGCTTCGCCGGCACCGTCGCCTTGGAACCGTGCGCGGCGAGGTAGTCCAGCAGCGCCTCGAGCTTCGCAATCCCGTGCGTCGCTTCGTCCGACGGCTCGAAGTGCCGGGCCACCCGGATCGACCGGCGAACGGACCGCTCCGTCTCGCCGGGAGCCTCCGCTTTCAGGAACGCCCGCGTGGTGGCGTGGCCCCCTGCAAGGTAGTAGGGCGGCTCCGACTCGATGATGTCCCCCAATGCCTCGTAGCGGTCGTCCCATCCCGATGACTCGGTGTCCCGCGCCGCCCGGTACCGGGCAATCGCTTTCTCCCACCTCGCCTTGAGGGCCTTGTCCACCAGGCTCTTCGCCACCGTCCCGGCGCCCTCCGCGGCTGCCGTCTTGTTTCCTGCCATCGAATGCCTCCTTGGCAGCGACGATAGCCCAAAACGTTCCCGGAGTGAATCCGGTGCCCTTCCAGCGGCATCGGTGCCCTTCGAGCGGCATCGGTGCCCTTCGATCGGCATCGGTGCCCTTCCAGCGGCATCGGTGCCCTTCCAGCGGCATCGGTGCCGGCCAGTGTACGGTACCGCGCTCACGCGCGCGGCTGGTCGGCCCGTGCGCTAGCCGATGCCGGAACATCGCGGACAGGAACGCGATCGGGCGCTACGTTGGCCCACCCAATTCCAAGCCCCAATTCTTCTGCGGTAGTCTGTGAAATCGGCGGCCCACTCTGGGACCGCCTCTCGAGTCAGCGCTGGATCGCGGCAAGCCTTGGCCCGCGTGGGCCAGCATGCTGCGCTGCTCTTCTACGACTTGCGCCTTCGCTGCTACGTCGTAGTCGAGCTGATGGCGGGGGAGTCCCGGCCCGAACACGCCGGCAAGCTCAACTTCTACCTCACCGCCGTGGACGAGACCGACCGGGACAAGGACAAGGACGGCCCCACCATCGGCCTCATGGCTGTTAGCAGTTTCCAGGTCGTGCCTGTCCGGAGAACCCTAGCAACACGCGACTAGCAACACGGAACGCAAACGGGGAATGGCTACGCGCTTTGGTCGGCGCGGCGCCGGGCTGTGTTCGCAGAAGCGGTCAACCTGGCGACGAGCCGGTCGGCCTCGTCAATCAGCGGCGCGATGCCATCCGGCGAATGGACGAGCCCGGCCCGCAGGGTCAGCTACAGCCAGTACGCGGGTGCGTCGGCCTCGGCCTCACGGTCCGCAAGAGCCGGTCCCTGTCGACCCCTGGACGTAGTAGGCGGAGCTGCATTGCGAGGCGCTCACCAGCTGTTGGTCATCATGCAGGCTTCAGCGCCCCGATCGGGCCTTGGGACACAGGCGACCTGCGCTGGATGGTCATACTTCAGCTTGTGCGCCAGGATGCGCAGTAGCCATCATCGCGCGACGCCACGTACCGGATTGACGGCTGCACACTCCCTTATCCAGTCCCCCTCTCAGTCAATCCCCCGCGCCACGAACCGCCGTATCACCGTCTCCAGTTCCTCGTCCGTTCGCATTCGCACGTAGGTCGCCCCGTGCTTACGCGAGAATGCCCTCAGCTCCTCGCATAGCCCCGTAAGCCGAAGCATGTAGGCCTCCAGCGCCGCACCGTCCATCGTCACGTCCACCACCGCCCCGGTCTCCGCATCCTCCAGCGTCCAGTCCCCCTCGAACGACGGCTCCATCTCGTCGGGCGACAGCACCTGCACCAGCGCCAGATCGTGCCCCGACGACCGCGCCCTCGACAGCGCCGCCGTCACCGGCCCCGGATCCAGAAAGTCGCTGATCACCACCAGCATCCCCGGACGCGGCGATCGCCCCAGCACCGCGTCCACGCCCTTCGCCAGGTCCGTCCCGCCACCGATCTGCAGCCCGGCCAGCGTCTTGAGCAGCGACACCAGCCCGCCGCGGCTGCGCGCGCTCCTGCCCACCTGCTTGATGCCCTCGCCGACCGATACCACCTGCGCCCGCTGCGAGCCGGCCAACGTCATGTACCCCACCGCCGCCGCCACCCGCCGCGCTACGTCGAACTTCGACGGCTCCCCATGATCGAGCGATACCGACGTATCGACCAGCAGCCGCACCACCACGTCTTCCTCGGTGCGGAACAGCTTGATGACCGGCTCGCCGGTGCGTGCGTAGGCGGCCCAGTCCACGCGCCGGAGGTCGTCGCCGGGGGCATAGGGCCGGTGGTCCTGGAACTCGGCCGAGCCGCCCCGCCGCTTCGCCAGGTGCTCGCCCGCGCCGCCCGAACGGGCGCGGATCTCCATGCGACGGCGCAGCGCCTCGAGCTCCGCAACGAAGGCGGGATCGAGCAGGTCGTTCATGTCGCAGGCGCCTCGGGTGCCGGCTCGTGTGCATGGTCCGCCGCAACCGCGGTCCCGTTCTGCGCCTCCTCGCGCTCGGCGTCCTCCTTGGCAAGCAGCGAGTCGGCCTCGGCCAGCATCGCGTGGTGCTTGTGAATGATGCCCCGCGCTCGCGCCGTCGCCGCGGCCAGCAGCCCCAGCCCGATCAGCCCCCAGGCGAACGAGCTCACGGCGCCCGCCACGATCGCCATGCCCCGCGACGGATGGTCGAGCGCGTCGAGCAGCACCAGCACGTAGAACGGAGAGGGGGCCGCCACCACCAGCGCGTTGTCGCTGCTGTCGGAGATCACGCCGGCGATGGCCGCGATGATCCACGGGCCCGCGGCCGACAGGAAGATCGCCACCAGCAGCATCACCCGCGCGATGCCCGGCGTGGACGATCGCGTGCGCACCCAGGCCGCGAACCCGGCCAGGAACAGGAAGTAGGTGGCCGCGTACTCGGCGAAGGCGATCACGCGCTCGCCCTCGAGCGAACGCGTGCCGATGACCAGCGGCGACCAGGCCGCCACCGCCATGCCCGCGATGCCGATGAGCGCGATCGCCCCGGTGCCGAGCACGATCACCAGCGTCATCGTGCGCATGAGCCCGGGCCCGAAGAAGCGCACGATCCAGCCCGCCTTCTGCGCTTGCCAGTGCGTCAGCACGCGTCGCGACGGCCCGATGGCGTCGCCCTGGAAGATGAACAGGGCGAACACCAGGAACGCGAACATCACCGACAGCGCGATGACGAAGCCCACGTACGGGCTGGTGCTGGGCGCGGCCGCCGCCGGGATGGCCGCGGCGATCGTGAGGATCGGCGTCATCACGGTGAACCAGACCTTCAGGCCGGTGGAGCGATCGTCCGAGGGGCTGGTGAGGTTGGCGAGCGTGATCTCGTAGAAGAACCAGGCGGGCAGGGCGATGCTCGCCACCGGGATGAGCACCAGGAAGGTGACGTACTCGATCGACAGAGGTGCGCGCTCGTAGGCGGTGGGCAGCCAGACCGGCGCGCCGCTGATGACCGCCGGCCACGCCTGGTGCGCCGCTACCGACAGCCCCATGCCCAGCCCGAAGAACGCGATGAGCGTGATCGGGAACGCCAGCAGCAACGTGAGCACGATCGCCGTGCGTCCGCTCGCCATCGCCGAGCTGATCGCCAGGCCGAACGCCACGCTCAGCAGCGCGAACAGGAACAGGAACGCGAAGGCGACGACCACCTCGAGCGCGGTCACGCCGCCGAACAGGAACGGCAGCGCACCGGCCGGCGCCAGCATCACGATGTACATCGAGATCGCGGTGAACGCGCTGAGGAACTTGCCCCGCGCGATCGTCTTGGGCGCCAGGCCCGTCAGGATCACCGCCTCCCACGTGCGGCCCTCGCGCTCGGAGGCGACGCTGTTGGCCGCCAGCGCCGGCCCCACCAGAAGCACCACGAAGAACGCCACCGAGAAGAAGGTGTGGAAGAGCGTGACGCCCGTGGTGGCAGGCGTGGTCGTGACGCTCATGATGCCGCCGATGGCGCACATCAGCAGGCCCACCAGCGCCGTGATCGTCATCAGCACGATCGGCGTGCGCTGCAGGCGAGCAGCCTGCTTGAGCTCGCGGATCCAGACCGGGTTCGGGTCGTTGCGCACGCGACGCACGCTCACGCGCGCCATGTCGACCATGCGCGACGACGGCGGGGAGGGGACGAACGAGGGCGTTCCGGTCTGCGCGCTCATTGCAGGTCTCCCTTGGTGACCTCGAGGAAGATGCGCTCGAGCTCGTTGCGCTCGGGCTCCACGCCGACCACCGCGACGCCGTTGATCACCAGGTGGCGCACCATGTCGGCGATGGCCGTGTCGGCGCCGAGGTAGCCCACCAGCAGGTTTCCGCCCGCCGCGACCTCGATGTCCACGATGCCCGGGCCGCCCCACAGCAGCTGGGCCGCGTGGTTGGGGTTCGTCAGCACGCGCAGCTTCAGACGCTTGCGCGCGGTCTGCGGCACCGGCACGCCGGCCGGCGTGGTCATCGCCTGCTCCTGCACGCGCACCTCTGGCGCGGGCTGCGGCGCCTCGGCCGGCGACGGCTCGCCCTCGACCGCTGCACCGATGCGCAGCGTGTGCGGCGACACCTCTGCCAGCGGCTGCGGCGCGACCGGCGACGGTGGGAGCGGCGCGGACGCTTGTGCGGGCGCTGCCGGTAGCTGCGCTTGCCTGGGCGGCGCGACGTACGGCATCGGCATCATGCCCGGCACGCCCTGCGAACCCCGCGCCTTCGCCAGCTCCATGCGGCGCTGCTCGAGCCGTTCGGCGATCTCGCTGATCGGTCCGGACACCACCAGCTGCCCGCGCTCCAGGATCGCCACCGACGTGCACACGTCGGACAGCTCCGTGAGGATGTGCGACGATAGGAAGATCGTCTTGCCCAGCGCGCGAAGCTCGAGCAGCAGGTCGCGCATCTCGATGCGCGCGCGCGGGTCGAGATCGCTGGCCGGCTCGTCGAGCACCAGCACCTTCGGGTCGTGCAGCAGCACGCGCGCGAGCTGCAGGCGCTGCTTCATGCCCTTGGACATCGTCACGACCAGCTTGTCCTGAAGCTTCTGCAGGTCCGTCAGCTCCAGCACCGCCTCGACCACGCCCAGATGCGGGATCTGGTAGGCGTCCGCGAAAAACTCCAGGTACTCGCGCACCGTCACGCGCTCGTAGACCCCCGCGTGGTCCGGCATGTACCCGATGCGACGGCGCACCTGCTCCGGATCGATCGCCACGTCGAACCCGTCTACCTCCACCCGTCCGGCCATCGGCTCGAGCAAGGTCGCGACTACGCGGATCGTCGTGGTCTTGCCCGCGCCGTTGGGCCCGATGAACCCGAAGATCTGCCCGTGCTCCACGTCGAACGTCACGTCCCGCAGCACGTCGAACGAGCCGAACCGGTGCCAAAGGTGGCGCACGCGGATGGCGTAGCGGCTCGAGGGCGCAGCACGAACGTCGGCAGCTGGCGCCGCGTCCGTGTGCATCGCGCCCGGGTGCACGCCCGAGGTCATGGCACACCTCCGTATCCCACCAGCCGGATGAGCACCCGGTCCTGGTCCATCCGCAAGCCGCCGTCCCGCGTCATGCCCTCGCCGCCGTCCATCTGCGCCAGCACTACCGGAACGTCGTCCGGCCACCAGTCGGCATAGGCTGACGTGGCCTCGCCGATCGCGAGCCACGCTGACGCCAGCCCGCGGGATTCGCCCTCCAGGTCCCTCTTGATCGGCGCCACGTCGTAGTCGGTCAGACCTTTGGAGCTCGTCGCCCACGGCGTGAACGCCACGACCTTGCCCTCCGAGGCCTTGGTGCTCTGGCCGTCCTTGATGCGCGGGAAGAAGTGCACCACACGCTTGCTCGGAGTGCTCGACGGCATCACCACGAGCACCGCGCGCAGATCGTGGGCGCTCCTGTTGGTGATGGTCAGGTCGCCGCCGGGCTGCGGCACCACGCTCACGCCCGCCCCGAGGTTCGCGAAGCCGTCCTCGCGCACCACCACCGTCTCCCACGGCATCGTCGCCAGCCCCTGGAGCGTGACGCCGTCGCGATCGACCAGCAGCGATCGTCCGGTCTGCCCGCGGCCCTCGGAGGCTTCGTCGAGCACGCTGCCGAGGTCGGTGGCCCGCACGGTCAGGGTGCGCGAATCCGAGGTGAAAAACCCGCGAAAACGAAGGGCGCCGGCGCGCGACATGCCCGGTAGGGCCTCGACGAAGGTCAGGTGGCGAGCCTGGCCACGCCAGCCCTTGGCCGCGATGCCCATGACCACCACCGAGAGGAACACCAGCGCCGAGTAGATCGGCAGCTGCCACAGCGCCCGCAGAGGGCGCCCGCGCTTGGCCGCGCGCGCGAAGTTCACCGGTCCGGCGACCACCGAGTAGGCAATCAGCAGCACCGCCGCCACCACGATCGCCCAGCGCCCGCCCTCGTTCGGATCGAGCGCCTTGTGCACGCTGCGCAGCTCGTTCGACGGCGCCATCAGCGCTGCGTGCTCGTTCACCGTGTAGGCGCGACGATCCCACGCATGCTGCACCAGGTCGACCATCCGCGAGCGTACCCACGGATCGTCCACGCCCGGGGGCTGCGTCGGATCGAAGGCCAGCAGGTGAACCTCTCCCATCCCGTAGCTCGCCGAGGCCCCGAACATCGTCTGACGCAGGTTCCCGCCGGAAAATCCGGCGAGCGACTTGGCGATGTCGTCGCTGGGAAGCACAGTGCTCGGCCGCGCGAAGCGACGACGCGGCGCCGGGTCGCCGTCGGTGGTGCCCGGCTCCTCGGGAGCGATGCCCGCGATCGTGGCGAGCTGCTTGGGCGCCGGTGCGCTCGATACCTCGCCGCCCACCAACGCATCGAGCGTCGCGTTGCGAAGATCCTCGGGCCGCGCCACCACCAGCGCCAGCGTCCCGCCGGTCAGCACGAAGCCCGACAGCGCGTCCAGCTCCATGCCCTTGAGCCGCGCGAGCTGATCGGTGCGCATCACCACCACCGTCGTGCTCGCGTAGCCCGCCGCCCGGTCCGGCAGCACCGGGTCGCCCGTGGCCGGATCGGTGCGCGCCGATCCCGTGCTGATCGCCACCTTGCCCGAGGAGTGCGATCGCGGCAGCGCTCCACCCGTCGGATCGTAGGACACCGCCACCGGCACGTCGCGAAGCGCGCCCGCCAGCCGCGGTGGATCCGACAGATCCACCAGCATCGGCGAGAGCGCGCCGGCCACCGTCACCGTGCTCGACGCCAGCTCCTGTCCGCCATCGCCCACGACCCGCAGGTCCAGCGGCCCGCCGCCGCCCGCAAATCCGCGCGTGGGCAGCCGCACCGTCACCACCGAGCCCGGGCCTACCGCGAACGGCGCCCGCGTCGTGAGCTTGCTCTCAACGGGGTAGGGCGAGGAGCTGGTGAGCTCCACCGTGCCTTTGAGCGGCTTGGCGTCCTCGTTGTCGATGCGGACCGCGCACTCCGCCCAATTCGATTGCAGCGGCGTGGTCGGCCCGAATACCGCCGCCGCCGACACGCGAAGCTCAGCCCTCGCCGCGCCTGTCCACGCCAGGCCGGCAAGCGCCACGGTCCACGTCAGCGATCGCGCGCGAGCTCCCACGTTCAACCCTTTCGGACCGCTTGCTCCACCGCCTCGGGACGGCTCGGCACATTGCGCACCAGATCCTCGACCACCTGGTCGGTCGTCACGCCGTCCGCTTCGCCCTCGAACGACCGGATGAGACGGTGCCGCAGCGCGGGAAGCGCCACACGCTGAACGTCGGCAAACGCCACGTGCGCCCGCCCCTCCAGCATCGCCACCGACTTCGCGGCCAGGATGAGCGACTGCGCGCCGCGCACCCCCGCGCCGTACCGAAGCGCCCGCTTGACCAGGTCCGTCGCCGACTTCGACGACGGATCACTCGCCGCCACCAGGCGCGAAGCATACCGCAGCACCGGCTCGGCCACCGCGATGTCGCGGCACAGCGATCGCAACGCCAGCACGTCTTCCCGGCTCAGCACTCGCTCGCCCGGCGCCATCTCCTGGCCCGTCGTGCGCACCAGGATCTCCGTCATCTCGTCTTCCGACGGCGAGGGCACCAGCACCTTGAGCAGGAAGCGGTCGAGCTGCGCTTCCGGAAGTGGATACGTACCCTCCATCTCGATCGGGTTCTCCGTGGCGAGCACGAAGAACGGCTCGTCAAGCGCGTGACGCTTGCCCGCGATGGTCACCGCGTGCTCCTGCATCGCCTCGAGCAGCGCGCTCTGGGTCTTGGGCGTCGCGCGGTTGATCTCGTCGGCCAGGATGACCTGCCCGAAGATCGGCCCCTTGTGCAGGGCGAAGTGACGGCCTCCCGCGGCGGTCGTCTGATCCATCACGAGCACGTTGGTGCCGATGACGTCGCTGGGCATCAGGTCGGGCGTGAACTGGATGCGCGAGAACTGCAGCTCCAGGCAGCTTGCCAGCGTGCGTACCAGCAGCGTCTTGCCGAGCCCCGGTGCACCTTCGAGAAGCACGTGCCCGCCCGCGATGATCCCCCACAACACCTGGTCCACCACCGCGCTTTGCCCGACCAGCACCTTGCCGATCGCCCTGCGCAACCGCTCGCTGGCCTCCGCCGCCTGGCTCAGCCGTGCTTCGAACGACGCCGTCTCCGACATTCCCACTCCATTTCCAGATGCCGTGGTGCCACAACGCGAAAGGCCCCGCGGGCTCGGGGCCTCGTCGCGACGATTCCCATAGCGCGACTAAGGGCTGAAGTAACGGCCCACCTGCTCGCGGTACTCCTCGGGAATGTCCGAGTGCTCCACGCCGCCCACTTCCGACGGCCCCACCTCGCCGATGCCTTCGGTGCCGCGAATGTTGGCCGTGTCGCCCGCACGCCCGGCCCCTCGCCCCGTCACCACACCCGGCATCGGGGCGCCCGCGTTGATCTTGCCGCCCGCGCGCGCTCGGAAATCGTCGCCCTCGACCTTCTGCGACTCACCCTTGTGAGCCCCGCGCCCCGTGTCGTGGTGGCTGCCCGGCCCGCCCGGTGGCGCGTTCTCCGCGTTGCCGCCCGCGTTCGTCTTGTCCCCGCCCGAACCAGGCTCGCCCTTGTCCCCGCCCTTCGGCCCGTCCTTGCCCGGGGACGACGGCCCGCCCGGCATCGGCATCGGCACGCCTCCCAGCTGCTTCTCCGCTTCACCCATGCCCCGCTCGGCGTCGTCGAGCGCCCGCTCGCGCTCCGCGTCATCGCTCTTGGGCGGCTCGCTCGCCATCTTCTTGAGCATGTCCTCGAGCTGCTTCTGTCCCTCCGGCGTTTCGAGCTTCTTCGCCATGTCGCGGAGCTGATCCTTGGCCATCGGATCCATCTCGCCGCTCTCCGCCCGCTCCTTCAGCTTGTCGGCAAGACGCTTGCGCTCCTCGGGCGTCAGCTCGCCCAGCGCATCGGCCAGATGCTCCGCCAGCTTGCCCGAGTCCTTGTCCATCCCGCCCCGGTCGAGCTCCTCAAGATCCTTCTTGGCCTCCGGCGACAGGCCGTCCCCCAGCTCCTTCGCCAGCTCCCGCAACGCCTCTCCGCGCTTGCTGCGCTCGTCGAACAGCTTGCGCTCTTGTTCAAGCATGCGCGCCACGTCCGGCGCGCCCGCCTTCTTCGCGGCTTCCGCTGCCTCCTCGATCGCCTTCTTCGCAGCGTCGCGATCGGCCTTCTCCCGCGAGCTCGCCAGCTTCTGCATCTCCTCGTCGAACCGCGTCAGGTCCCGATCCCCCAGCGCCTTGGCCGCGCCCGCCAGCAGCTTCTCCTCGGCCAGACGTCCCTGCGCGGCTTCCAGCCCGGCCCGGCGCTCCCCGTCCCCGATCGACAGACGCTCCGCAGCGATCGCGTCGCGCAGCTGCGCAATCTCGCTGTGCGCGTCGCGCTCTTCCATGCCCTCGCGCAGCTTCTGCTTCAGCTTCTCCGCCTGGGCCGCGATTTTCTTCAGACGTGCCTGCTGCTCCGGATCGGGCGTGGCGATCGTGCCCAGCGCGATCACTTTCTCCAACCCCTCGACCTCGGCCACCTTGACCTCGGCAGCTCCAGGCGGGGCAGGGGACGCCGCCACCACCGGGACCGGCAGGCGCAACACCGCCACGAACGCAGCCAGGCTCGCCGGTATCAACACGTGCTCCCAGCGCAGCACCCGGGGCCTCGCGCGCTTCGGATCACCTTTCGACAGCGCATCCGCCGCCTGCCGCACCACCACCGCCCGCGCCGCGTCGTCGTCTTCCGCGAAGTTGCGCATCTCCACCGCGGTCGTGATCGTCTCGTTCGACGCCAGCCGCCCATCGAGAAACAGCGCAACCTCCGCATCGCTCCAGCGACGGCGCACCGCCACGATCAACCCGGCCACCATGCCCACCCCGGCCGCCGCCGCCATCCACGGACGCCATGTGCCGTGCCGCAGGCGCCACGCCCCGGCGCACGCGATCGCAGCGAGCAAAGCGCCGAACGCCAACCCGGTCAGGACATGGCGCAGCGTGATGCGCGCCCGCACTCGTCGCGCCCATCGCTCGAACTGAAGGTGAAACTTGCCCGAGTCGTTCGACATTGCTGGAGCCTTCGTGCTCACCGCGTGGTTGGACCGCAAGCAGTCCCCGGCCTTGGAGGCAGGTTCAACCTAGCATACGCCCGGCACGCGGCGACTGTTCCGCTCAGTCGGACTTGGACGCGCTCTGCCTCGCCTCGGACACGATCGCCGCCAGCTCGTTCATCAGCGCCTCGACGCCGTCGCCCGTCGCAGCGCTCAGCCGCCGCAGCTCGATGCCCTTGCGGCGGAACCGCGTCCGAAGCTTCTTGTACGCTTCGTCGACCTCGGGCAGGTCGCACTTGGACAGCACGACAATCTCGGGACGTTCGGCCAACCTCGGGTCGAACGCGCTCAGCTCCTTGCGAAGCGCCGTGTAGTCCTTGAGCGGATCGCGCCCCGGCGCGTAGTCCAACGTCACCAGGTGCAGCAACACGCGGGTTCGGTCGAGGTGCTTGAGGAACCGAATCCCCAGCCCGGCCCCCTCGCTTGCCCCGGGAATCAGACCCGGAATATCGGCCATCGCAAAGATGGTCGGATCGTGCGAGCCTCCCACCGACACGACGCCCAGATGCGGACGCAACGTGGTGAACGGGTAGTCGGCGACCTCCGGACGTGCCCTGGACACCGCGCGAATCAGCGTGCTCTTGCCCACGTTGGGGAATCCCAGCAGCCCGACGTCGGCCAGCACCACCAGCTCCATGCGAAGCTCGCGCACTTCCCCGGGCTCGCCCGGCTCCGCACGACGCGGCGCGCGATCGTAGGGCGTGGCGAAGTGGATGTTGCCCCGTCCGCCTGCACCGCCTTTGGCGACCAAGAGCCGTTGGCCGTGCGCGACCACCTCGCCGACCAACTGATCGGTCGCCCGGTCGATGACGCGCGTCCCCACCGGCACGCGCACCACCAGGTCGCTGCCAGCCTTGCCGTAGCAGTCCTTGCCCTGTCCGTGCTCTCCTCGCTGCGCCTCCAGCGTGTGCGCGTAGGTCAAGTCGATCAGCGTCGACAGACCGCCGTCGCCCACCAGCACCACGTCGCCGCCCTTGCCGCCGTCGCCGCCCGACGGGCCTCCGTAGGGCACGTACTTCTCCCTCCGAAACGCGACAGCGCCATTGCCGCCAGCGCCGGCACGCACGGTCACCTTGCATTCGTCGACGAACTTCATGACTCGATGGATCGGAGAGGGTTGCGACGGTGTGCGCCGCGCCGGCCTACTTGCGCCCCGGCGGGCGAAGCGGAAGCGCTGGCCGCGAGGTCTGTGTTGCGCTGGGCGCCGGTGCGGGCGCCGAGTGCGGCTTGTCTGGGGCCTCCAGGATGTTCAGCACGTAGAACACCCGCTCCATGCCGAACTCCAGCGCCGGCTCCCTCTGGAAGACTTCGACCGCGCGAATCAGCCGCAGAGCCGTCATCTTGCCCAGGTCGACCTCGCGCTCGAGGAACGTCTCCAGGTTGCCGAATCCGCGCGCTTCGTACAGCTTGCGCTCCCGGATGTCGTGCAGCACCAGCCCGATGTCGTAGAAACTCCGGGAAAGAGTCTTCTTCAAGGTGCGAATCTCGTTCACCGCATTGTGCAGCAGCGCGACCTTCACCTTGATTTCCTCAGCGCCCGTCGGCGTCCGGATCGTGGCTCGCGCCGAACCCGGAGGCGGCGGCTCGGCCGCCCGGGCACGCGCTTCGGCCGCATGCTTGGCCGCGTGCCGCGCCGCCCACGGCGCCGCTCCGCGAATGCCCAACCGTCGCGGCGCCTCCTCGCGCGCCTTGCCCTCGGCCGCCGCTGCTCCGCCCGACTTCGCCGCGGCTGCCCCGCCCGTGCGCTTGACCCCTTGCTTCCCCTTCGCAACGCTCTTCGCTGGGCTAGACGCCCGCTTCGCCTTTGCGACCGCCTTCTTCGATTTCGTCCCCATCCTCTTTACCCGACATCGTCCGCGAACCTGCGCCGCGTTGCTTGGCAAGACTTCTCAAGATCTACGTGCGCGTTTGGTCAGGGACACGTCCCTCACGACGCGGCTTAGCAAATGGATCCCCTGTTCGTCCAGCAAGTTGCGTGGCTTTCCTGCCCCGAGCCGTGATAGACGCTGGCCATGCCCCAAGACCCGCCCGCTCCCTTGACGGCCTCGGCCGCTCCCCAGCCCATCCCGCCGCCCCAGGAGCGGGTCGCTGTGGTCGTCAATGGCAACGCCAAGAACGTCACCCGAGAGGTGGTCGAGACCCTCGACCAGATCCTGCTCGGCGGCGACCTGTTTGTCTCGCGGCACATCGAAGAAGGCCCCCAGATCGCGCGGACCATCGCCGAACGCGGCTACGGCACCGTGCTGACCGGCGGCGGCGACGGCACCTTCACCTTCATGGTCAGCGCCGTGGTCAAGGAGTGCCGCCGCCTCGGACGCCCCAGCCCCCGGTTCGGCCTGCTCAAGCTCGGCACCGGCAACTCGCTCGCCTGGGTCGTGGGCGCCAGCAAGGCCAAGGGGCGCGGCCTGGCCGCGGATATCCAGCGCCTGCGCGTCGAGGCCGGCAGCCGCCAGATGCGCCTCATCGAGGTCGAGGACTTCCTCGCACCTTTCTGTGGCTTCGGTATCGACGCCGTCGTCTTGCACCACAAGGAGGCCACCAAGGAGTGGATGTTCAAAGTCCCCGGCCTCCGCCGCCTCGCCACGGGCGAGGCGATCTATGTCGTGTCGACCCTGACCCGGACTTTCCCGTCCTTCCTCGTGCGCCCCATCCCCCACTGCCGCGTCATCAACGAAGGCGCCGACGCCTTTCGCATCGGCTACAACGGCAGCATCGTCGGCGCGCCCATCCCCAAGGGCAGCGTGGTGTACGAAGGCAAGGCCAAGATCGCCTCGGTCTCCACCATCCCGTACTACGGGTTCGGCCTGCGCGTGTTCCCGTTCGCCGAGGAGCGCGCCGATCGCATGAACCTGCGCGTCTCCACCATCACCGTGCCGCAGTTCATCAAGAACTTCGGCCCGATCTGGCGCGGGGAATTCCAGGACCCCAAGATCATCACCGACTTCCTCGTCGAGGACATCACCATCGAGTTCGACCCGCCCACGCCCTTCCAAGTCGGCGGCGACCCGCACGGTGTCCTGTCGCGCGTGCGCATGCGCCTGTCCCCCGACCCCATCCGCCTCGTGGACTTCTACGCTCCTCCCGAGTCGTGAGCTCGCTTCGCGGAGAATTCAACGCAGAGCCGCAGAGCCGCGGAGAGCCTCCGTGCCTCTGAGCCTCTACGTTGGATTCCGGGGGAATATCACCGCACGAACAACCCGCGCAGCTCCTCCGGAAGCTCCGGTGCACCCGCGAGCAACGGCTCCATCGGCGCGCTCGAAAGCGTGTGCCAGTACAGCACCCGGCCCACCGCTGCATGCTCCACCAGCCTCAACACCGCGGAAAACGCCTTGGCCGTGTACGTCGCCTCCAGCTCCAGACCCACCCGACGCCCCACCTCGATCGCCCGCTCGCCCCAAGGCGTCGGCCAAGCGTATCCCTGGCCCAACAGCGAATCGTCGATCTCCAGCACGCTGCCCAGCTCCCGCAGGCTCGCCGACACTCCCATCCGCTTGCACACCGCGCGCGCCAGCAGCAATGTCGATGCGCGCGTCACCAGGGGCGGCTCCACCACACGCACCCCAAGCACCCGGCACGGCAGTGAGGTCGCTCGCACACCCGCCAGCAACCCGGCGACCGTGCCGCCGGAACCCAACGCGGCGACCAGCAGGTCCGGCGTCGGCAGCTCGCCCGCGTCGATTTGTCCCGCAAGCTCCCGCACCGCGTCCGCGTACCCCACCGAGGCGAGCGCGTTGCTGCCCCCGGGCGGCACGAAGTAGTCGCCGCGCCCCAGCACGCGCCCGAGCACGATCGGGACCGCGGCGAACGAGCGCGCGGCGAACGCCTCGAGGCCCAACCCGAGCCCTGCCCGAAGATTGTCCCGCGCATGCTCCGAGAAGGGCTGCGGCGTGAGCACCGCGGCTACCCGAAATCCTGCCGCGGTCCCGTGAACCACGGTCGCCAGCACGTGATGGCTGCCCGCCGCCCCCAGGGTCACGATGCGCCGCGCGTTGCGACGTCGCGCTTCCTCCAGAATGTGCTCGAGCTTGCGCACCTTGTTGCCGCCGTAGCGCGCGTGCGTCCGATCGTCGCGCTTGACCCACAGCTCGCACCGCGCCCGCGACAGCGCACCGATGCGCTCGACCGGGGTGGGGTAGGTGCCGATCGTCATGGCACGCCAGCCTAGCGCAATCCGCCGTCTCCCCCTATTGTCGGGTCACCGGTCGGCAGACTGCCCCGCAACGGAGCACACCCATGAAGAAGGTCGAAGCGATCATCAAGCCGTTCAAGCTCGACGACGTCAAAGAGGTACTCGCCGAAGTCGGCATCGAGGGCATGACCGTCAGCGAGGTGAAGGGATTCGGCCGCACGGGTGGCAAGGCGGAGGTGTATCGGGGCTCGGCCTACGTGGTGGACTTCGTTCCGAAGGTGAAGGTCGAAGTCGTCGTGCCCGACCGGCTGGTGCATGACGTCATCGACGCGATCCAGCGGGTGGCGAGGACTGGCCGCATCGGCGACGGCAAGATCTTTGTGACGGCTGTCGAACACGCAGTGCGCATCCGCACGGGGGAAACAGGCGAGGACGCGATCTAGGACCGAGTCGGGAAAGACAACGCAGAGGCGCAGAAACACCGAGGCGCGGGGGCTGCCCGGTGCACTGCGCGTCGTCCGGCAGCGGCTTTCCCAAGCACCGCGCAAGCCCGACTGTCACGCTCCTGCGTCTCCGCGGCGCTGCGTCTCTGCGTTGATCTTCTCCCCGTCCCACTCGTCCGTCCCGGACTTGCGCCTGCGCGCGCCGCCGATTTTCGATCCCGGGACTTGCCGCCAGCAGCCACTTGCACGATGTCGTGGCCGCCGGCCTCACGCGGCACGCAAGTCCTTATCAGGGGAGACACCACGATGACGATGAAACCCAAAGACGTGCTGGATCTCGCGCGACATGCAGGCGCCGTCATGGTCGACCTGCGCTTCATCGACCTGCCGGGCGTCTGGCAGCACACCTCGGTGCCCATCCACCGGCTCGACGAGTCGAGCTTCGAGGACGGCTTCGGGTTCGATGGCTCCTCGATCCGCGGCTATCAGCCCATCAATGCGTCGGACATGCTCGTGATCCCCGACGCGGGCTCCGCGCAGATGGACCCGTTCCGGGACCGTCCCACGCTCACGCTCATCTGCTCGGTGTTCGACCCGATCACGCGCCAGCCCTACTCGCGTGACCCTCGCTTCGTCGCCAAGAAGGCCGAGAACTACCTCAAGCAGACCGGCCTCGCCGACACCTGTTACGTGGGTCCCGAAGCCGAGTTCTTCGTGTTCGACGACGTGCGCTACGACCAGACCAACAACGGCGCGTTCTACGAGATCGACTCGGAGGAGGGGGCGTGGAACACCGGCCGCGACGAGGCACCGAACCGCGGCTACAAGATCCGCCACAAGGAAGGCTACTTCCCGGTGCCGCCCACCGATACGCTCATGGATCTGCGCACCGAGATGGTCGAGAAGCTCCACGGTGTGGGCATCCAGATCGAGGTCAGCCACCACGAGGTCGCCTCCGCCGGCCAGTGCGAGATCGACATGAAGTTCTCCCCGCTGCTGGAGATGGCCGACAAGCTCCTGTGGTTCAAGTACATCGTCAAGAACACCGCCTGGCACGCAGGCAAGACCGCGACCTTCATGCCCAAGCCGCTGTTCGGCGACAACGGCAGCGGCATGCACGTGCACCAGTCGCTCTGGAAGGACGGCAAGCCGCTGTTCTCAGGTGACGGCTACGCCCAGCTCAGCGAGATGGCGCTGTACTACATCGGCGGGGTCATCAAGCACGCCCCCGCGCTCGCCGCGATCACCAACCCCACCACCAACAGCTACCGTCGCCTGGTGCCCGGCTTCGAAGCCCCCGTGAACCTGGCCTACTCGTCGCGCAACCGCTCGGCCGCGCTGCGCATCCCGATGTACGACGTATCCCCCAAGGCGCGCCGCGTCGAGGTGCGCTTCCCCGACCCGTCGACCAACCCCTACCTCGCGTTCGCCGCGATGCTGATGGCCGGCATCGACGGCATCGTCAACAAGATCGACCCGGGCGACCCGCTGGACAAGGACATCTACGCGCTGTCTCCCGAGGAGCTGAGCGGCGTGCCCAAGATGCCCGGCTCGCTCGACGAGGCCTTGGCGGCGCTCGAGGCCGACCACGAGTTCCTGCTCCGCGGCGACGTGTTCACCAAGGATGTGATCGACACGTGGATCGAGTACAAGCGCGAGAAGGAGCTCAATCCGGTTCGCCTGCGACCGGTGCCGTACGAGTTCTACCTGTACTACGACATCTAGCCTGCTACTTCTTCTTCTCGTCGGCCTTCTTCTCGTCCTTCTTGTCGGCAGCCGCGGGCTTCTTGGTGAAGTCCACGGTGCGCTCCACCGTCACCGCCTCGCCCTTAAAGGGCGGCACGATCGCCGACTTGTACATCTGGATGATGCACTCGCCGATCGGCGTGCCCGCGTGCGGCGGCTGCAGCTTGATCTCCTCGGCGTGACCGCTGGGCTTGAACACGATCTCCACGGTCGCCGTGTCCCTTGGGCCCGCGTACTGCTTGTTGTCGCAGTTCTTCTCGGCCTCCTTGGTGAACCGATCCGCCGCCGTATTGATCGCGTCCATGTCGGGCTTGCTCTGATCCTTGGGCGGAGGCGCGGTGTCGTCCACAGGCAGCTGGTCCGGCGTCGCCTCCGTGCCCGCCAGAGGGTCGTCCTCGGTCTTGGGCTTCGGAACCGAGGGCGACCAGCAACCGACGACCGTGGTCAGAATCAGTGCTGCAACCGGAATGACGAAGTTCGCGGAACGCATGCGGGGATCCTTACCCCAATGCGCCCCGCCGGCAAATGTTCAACAGGTTGCAGGCGGGAATGCCGCGCCCCTCGACGGAAGGGCGCGCCGATTGCGGGGGGAGGGCAGCTCAGTTGGTCGTCGCCGAGCCGCTGGCGCTCACGCTGGCCTGGAACGAGACGTTGACGCTCGCGCTGGCCGAGACGAACGCCTGCAGTTGCAAGGCGCAGGCGGCGGAGGAGGAGATGGCGGCCTTGATGCCCCCGGTCACCTCGCCCAGCACGCCGACGATGGCCTTGCCCTGCGCGGTCGCGACCGTGATGAGCTTCGGCAGCTCGGTCTGAAGCGCGGTGATCACCTTGGCATCGACGCTCGCGGCAGCGTTGATCTTCACGGTCGGATAGGTGCATGTGGCCTTGGCCTGCGCGCTCGCCTGGCACGAGCCGTTGCACTCGGCGGATGCGTCGCAGCTGGCCTTGACCTGGCCCTTGCAGGTCGGAGCCGTGTAGGCGACGGAGCAGCCGCCGGTGCAGTTGGCGCCGCCCGAGCACTGCATGCCGCCCTGCGCCGTGACCTTGCAGCTGCCCGAGCACTTGCCATCGCACGTGGCGCTCGCCGCGGGCTGCGTGCACGTTCCGGTGCAGGTCGCGCTGCAGGTGCCTTCGCACTGTCCCGCGCACGTGCCGCTCGAGTCGGCCCCGTCGCACTTGCCGGTGCAGGTGCCGTCGCACGTGCCCGTGCAGGTGCCCGTGCAACCGCCGGTGATCGTGCCCTGGCACGAGCCGCTGCACTCGCCCTTGCAATCCACCGCCAGGGTCGCGGACCCGTCGCAGGTCGCACCCACCTCGCACTGCCCCGAGCACTGGCCCGACAGCTGTCCCGGATCGCACGCCGCGGTCACGTCGGCGCTGCACGACGCGTTCCCGCTGCACTGCGCCGTGCAATCGGCCTGCGCCTGGATGTTGGCCGAACACGAAACCTCTCCCTCGACGGAGATGGAGAAGCTGCCGGCAGCCTTGACGCTGTTGATCACCGTGACGGCCGCGTTGCATGCGGAACTCACTTGGTCGTCGGTCGGTGTTCCGGTGCCGTCCCAATCCACGGTCTGACCGCCGGCGACGGCGATGTTACGGCATGATGTCGCAACCGCGACCTTCATGTTGTCGGCAGCCGCCTGCAAGTCACCGACCGCGGACATGAACGCCTTGCCCGATGCGGAGGCCGAGCAATCGGCCTGCGCGGCGAGGTCCGACGCCGAGCAGTTCATGTACGCCGGGGTCATCAGTCCCACAGCAAGCAGCGGCCAAGCAACGAGATTACGTACCTTCATGGAAGCCTCTCCTTCGATGGGGGGCGGCCTTCCGCCCATATCGAGCGATAGACGTCGAGCCCCGGTCTTTCATGCAACTCGGCGCAGATTAGCGTGGCAGGGGCACGTGGTGCAAGCTCGTGCACGCGGTCGACCGACACAAATGCCGTCACGGCATCAAGCCTGGCCGGTCGGCGCACGTTGTCCGAACCTCTCGGATCCAGCTTCTGCAAAGCCTCTTCGCGACGATCGCCGAGCTTGCGGTCGCTTGCGTCTCGCACAGACGCGCACCCGTCACGGGGGAGAAAGCTCGACTCGCGCCGTATCACGATCCCCTCCGAGTCCACGAGCGGCGCCCCCGAGCCTCACCACGTTCTCGTTCCTGCTGCCCCGAACCCGCGCCCCCACCGCTGCCCGCGCCCGCCGCTTGATCGGCCCACCGCTCCCCGCTACAAGTGGCCCACCGCTGCGGCCAGGCACCGCCGCGCCCCGTTGCCCGTCCTCCACGAAGGGAGCCCGCTTCATGAACTTCGAGCTGACCGAAGAGCAGAAGATGATCCGTGATACGGCCCGCGACTTCGCCAACCGCGAGGTCGAGCCCAAGGCCGCCGAGCTCGACAAGACCGCGCGCTGGCCCACCGAGCTCGTCAAGCAGCTCGGCGAGCTCGGCTTCATGGGCATGGCCATCCCCCAGGAGTGGGGCGGCGCCGGCTTCGACGCCGTCAGCTACGTGCTCGCCATGGAGGAGATCAGCCGCGCCTGCGCCTCCACCGGCGTCATCATGAGCGTCAACAACTCCCTGTACTGCGACCCGGTCTACAAGTGGGGCTCCGACGATCAGAAGAAGCAGTACCTCACGCCGTGCGCCTCCGGCCAGAAGCTCGGCTGTTTCGCCCTGACCGAGCCCATGAGCGGCTCCGATGCCCAGACCATGGTCACCGCGGTGGAACCGGTGGGTGACGATCTGATCCTCAACGGCTCCAAGAACTTCATCACCTGCGGCGACCACGCCGACTTCGTGATCGTGTTCGCGGTCAGCCAGCGCGACGGCAAGAAGCTCAAGCACGACGCGCTCATCTTCCCGACCGACTTGCCGGGCGTGACCAAGGCGCCGCCCGACGTGAAACTCGGCATTCACGCCGCGCATTCCTGCACGCTGTACTTCGAGAACGTCAAGCTCAACCGCAAGGAGCACCTACTGGGCCCCGAGCACCAGGGCTTCAAGGTCGCCATGGTCACGCTCGACGGCGGCCGCATCGGCATCGCCTCGCAAGCCCTGGGCATCGCCCGCGCCGCGCTCGAGAAGTCCATCGCCTACGCCAAGGAGCGCAAGGCCTTCGGTGGACCCATCGCCAACCTCCAGGCCATCCAGTTCATGATCGCCGACATGGCCACCGAGCTCGATGCGGCGCGTCTTTTGACGCTTCGCGCTGCCTACCTCAAGGACAAGGGCGCGCGCCACAGCATGGAGTCCGCCCAGGCCAAGGTCTTCGCCTCCGAGGCCGCCACCCGCATCGCTCACAAGGCCATCCAGATCCACGGCGGCTACGGATACACCGTCGAGTACGGCGTGGAGCGCCACTACCGCGACGCGCGCATCACCGAGATCTACGAGGGCACCAGCGAGATCCAGCGCGTGGTCATCGCGGCCAACATGCTCAAGGACTGACCATGCGCGCCTCGATCACGACCCTGCTGGCCGCGTGCGCGCTGCTTGCCGCGTGCGGCAAGACGCCGCCTCCGGCCGCGCCCGAGCCCGATCCCGTGCCCAAGCCCGAGAAGAAACAGATGGGCGCCTGGGGCGAGCTGGGCGTGCTCGACCAGGGCAAGGTTCGCAGCACCTTCGAGCGCCTCTGGCAGAACGACATGGAGGCCTGCCACCAGCACGGCAACGACTTCGTCGGCGGCGACTTCACCGTGCGCGTGCGCATCAACCATCAGGGCGGCGTGAAGTGGGCGTACCTCGCGAGCTCCACGATCGGCGACCGCAACGTCGAGAAGTGCGTGCTCGACGTGGTCCGCAAGGCGACTTGGCCCATCCCGCAGGAAGGCGACGACGGCGTCGCCGAGCAGGAGCTCTCGTTTGCCGTGGCGTCCGAGCGGCCGGCTCTCGACTGGGACCCGGCGATCGCTCGCAAGGCCGTCGAACAGGAGTCCGGCAAGCTCTCGCACTGCCATGCCAAGGGCCCCATCACCGCCACCGTCATCGTCAAGCCCGATGGCTCCGTGCTATCGGCAGGCGCCTACGGCCCGGACGAGAACTCCGAAGACGCCGTGGATTGCGTGGTCGACGTCCTTCGCGAGACCAAGTTTCCCAAGCCCGGCAGCTGGACGGCCAAGGCCACCTTCGAGAACTAGGAACTAGGAAGAGGGATGCGAACGAGAACGCAGGAAGGCCGGACCGCCATGTGCGCGATCATCTCTCGGACCATTCTCTGTTCGCGTTCGTGTTGCGTGTTCCCGGCTCCTAGAGCAGCGACCGGGTTGGATCAGGCAGAAATCACCACGGATGACACGGAGGGGCACGGAGAGCGTGCCACCTTCCGTGCTCCGTGGTGCAAATCCCTCCGCTTGGGGCGCGGTCTACCCGTTCGGTGCTCTCGTTCCTCCGGGGCCTCGCCATGACTTCATCTGACGAAGCCTCTCTGCGCGAGCGGATCGTCGAAGTCTGCAAGCGGATTCACGCGCGCGGATGGCTCGCGTCCACCGACGGCAACGTCTCGGTGCGGCTCGACGACGACCGCATCCTCGCGACGCCCACGGCCATCCACAAGGGCTTCATGAGCGCCGACGACGTGATCGTCGTGGACCGGCAGGGACGCAAGCTGCAGGGGACACGTCAACCCTCCAGCGAGCTCCGGATGCACCTGGCGGCGTATGAAGAGCGGCCCGACGTGCGGGCGGTCGTGCATGCGCATCCCACGTTCTGCATCGTGCTCTCCCTGGCAGGCGTGAGCCTCGCCAAGTGCCTGCTGCCCGAGACCGTGCTGACGTTCGGCTCGATCCCCACCACGGCGTACTCGACCCCGACGACCGAAGAGGTGCCGGACGAGATCCGCAAGTGGGTGCGGACCTTCGATGCGATGGTGCTCGATCGCCACGGCAGCCTGACGGTCGGCACGGACCTGTACGACGCGTACAACAAGCTCGAGCGCATGGAGCACGTGGCCGAGATCACGTACCGCGCGCGGATGCTCGGGCCTCTGCAGCCGCTGTCCTGCGACCAGGTCACGCACCTGCAGAACGTGGCGCGCGGGCTCGGCCTGCCCGAACGCAAGCTGCTCGACTCGCCGTGTGAGACGTGCACGGTCTGCAAGACCGACGCGCCTGCGCAGCGCAAACCGGCGCTCGCCCCGCAGACGCCCGTCGTGGCGGCGTCGGTCCTCTCAGCGCCCAGCGACGAGTTGATCCAGCGCGTCACGAAAGCGATGCAGCGTGCGCTCGAGCCCGGCGGGGACAGGAGCCGCTGAGTTTCGAGCAGCATCGGCCCGGCGAATCTCGTGGTGACGAGGTGCGGCGTCCAAGAGTAGGGTGCCCTCAGCGCTTGGGCCTTCTTCCCCTTTTGGCCGAGCGCGAAGGAGCGACACATGACGAAACTCTTGTGGGCGTTGATGGCCGCGGGGGCCGCAGCGAGCGTCGTTGCTTGCGGCTCGGAGAGCGGCGGTGCCGGGACGGGAGCGCCCAGTGCGACTTGCGCCACGGACAACGGCGGATGCGACATGAACGCCGCCTGCGCGGATACCGGTTCTGGACCGTCATGCACATGCAAGACGGGCTACGAGGGTGACGGCAAGACGTGCTCCGACATCGACGAATGCAAGGCTGGCACCGCCACCTGCGATGCGAACGCCGCGTGCACCAACACGCCGGGCTCCTACACCTGCGCGTGCAACACCGGCTACCAGGGCGATGGCAAGACCTGCACCGACATCGACGAATGCAAGGCTGGCACCGCCACCTGCGACGCGAACGCCACGTGCACCAACACGCCGGGGTCGTACACCTGCGCGTGCAACACCGGCTACCAGGGCGATGGCAAGAGCTGCGCCGACATCGACGAATGCACGGCCGGCAGCGCCACTTGCGATGCGAACGCCACGTGCACCAACACGCTGGGGTCGTACACCTGCGCCTGCAACGCCGGCTACCAGGGTGATGGCAAGACCTGCACCGACATCGACGAATGCACGGCCGGCACCGCCACGTGCGATGCGAACGCCACGTGCACCAACACCGCGGGCTCCTACACCTGCGCGTGCAACGCCGGCTACCAGGGTGACGGCGTGTTCTGCGTGGATATCGACGAATGCGCGGCCGGCACCGCCACCTGTGATGCGAACGCTACCTGCATCAACACGGCGGGTTCGTACACCTGCGCCTGCAACACCGGCTACCAGGGTGACGGCAACACTTGCACCGACATCGACGAGTGCACGGCCGGCACCGCTACTTGCGATGCGAACGCCACCTGCACCAACACGCCGGGCTCGTACACCTGCGCGTGCAAGACGGGATTCGTGGGCAACGGCACGTTCTGCGCCGACGTCGACGAATGCACGACCGGCATCGCCACGTGCGATGCGAACGCCACCTGTACCAACACGCCGGGCTCGTACACCTGCACGTGCAAGACGGGCTACCAGGGCGACGGCCAGGCTTGCACCGACATCGACGAATGCACGGCCGGCACCGCGACGTGCGATACGAATGCCACCTGCGCCAACACGCCGGGCTCGTACACCTGCACGTGCAAGACGGGCTACCAGGGCGACGGCAAGTTCTGCGTTGACGTCGACGAATGCACGGCCGGCACCGCGACGTGCGATACGAACGCGACCTGTACCAACACGCCGGGCTCGTACACCTGCGCGTGCAAGACGGGATTCGTGGGCGACGGCAAGACCTGCACCGATATCGACGAATGCACGGCGGGCACCGCCGGCTGCGATGCGAACGCCACGTGCACCAACACGCCGGGGTCGTACACTTGTACGTGCAACGCCGGCTACTCGGGCGACGGCAAGACCTGCCAGCCGCTGCCGATATTGCCCGTGGCCCCAACCGCCGGGGACTGGATGTGGCAAGGCCAGCAGCGCAAGATCAAGATGACGGACGGCTCCATTTGCACGTCCAAGATCGCGATTGGCGCCGTTGGCAACGCCGTGTGCTTCGCCGGCGCGGACGGCCAGCTCAAGTGCGTCGGCAAGGTCGGCGGGGCGGACTTCGGGGCCACCTTCTCCAATGCGGGCGCTCAGGACGTGGACCAGATCCTCCTCGGTCCGGCGTACGACTTCCTGTGCGTGCACACGGCCGGCGGTGTGGCGCAGTGCCTCGGAAGCGGGAACGCGCACGGACAATTCGGGACGGGAAACACCAACCCCACGTCGACCTTCGTCACCTACGGTGTCTCCAACGTCGCTGCCATGGCTACCGGAACGGGTGACCAACTCTGCGTGCTGGACACGGCTGGCCGTGTCTACTGCGCCGGTTATGGCTTCGGGGCCACGCCTGTGCAGCAAGGGGCCACGGGATCCCACTGGGGCTTCTGGGTCGACACGTTCGGCGGTATCAACATCGATCCGGCCGACACGCTGCGCGCCTGCGAGAGCCGCACGCAGTGCCACATCCTGGCGTCCAACGGCGAGCTCAGCACCATCCCGGGGTCGACGGGGGCGGTCACAGGCGTCGTGGGAGGCGCGAACGCGACATGCGGCCCGGGCGGCGGCACCGCGTGGCTCGACAGCACCGGCGCCGTCCATGGCACCTGCACCATGTCGCCGGGGCCTTGGACGCCGGCAGCGCTGGCAGGCAAGACCCTTCTTGCTTTCACGGGCGACGCCTACTCGAGCATGGTCTGCGGCGTGCTCCCGGATGGGTCCGTCGTGTGTGACGGCAGCCTGTCCTACAACGGCCAGACGCTGCCTGCGCCTTCGGCCCCGCCAGGAAGTGCCATGATCGGCTGTCCTTGAGCGACCTTCCCTTCGGCTCGGGAGCTGCGGTCTCGTGTCGCCACCGCAAAGCCCCACAGCAGCTCCCGGCCGGTGCTCGGTAGTCTGGCTAGCCGGGGAACACTGGCGCAGGACAGTTGCCAGTTGACACCCAACCGCCGCCGCGTTCCGCTTGCCGCCAAGGAGGAACCGATATGCCAGACATCTCCACACCGGGGAGCCACCTTCTTCTGAGCTCCGTCACCTCACTCGATGCTCTCGTGAGCTATCTCACCGATATCCAACCGGTGCTCCACGAGAACAAGGCCTGGATCGCCAGCCGCCATCGCGATGGCGACACGTTCGCCACGCAGGTGATCAAGTCGTGCGAGGCGATCGTCGACGATGCCGCGCGCAATGTGAAAGAGCATGTCGAAGCCGTTCAGGCCACCGAAGCGCAGACCGAGGCGATGGCGCGAGGCGAGGCGCTCATCCGCAAGGTCCGCAACCAGGGCTCCTACATCGCCGACGAGCTCGCGCGCAGCGACAGCGCGCAGGACCGCCAGAACGCACGGCGCGTTCGCGTCGCCTGCGGCGTCGGAAGCCGAATCAACCTCAAGCGACAGACCGGCGTGCGCAAGATGCTCACCCTGCAAGGCGAAGGCCTGAGGGGAATCAAGGACCTTTGGATCGAGTGGAAGGGCGACCCCGAGACGCACGACCGGCTGCTTGCCGCGTTGCGCGAGATCGAGGACGCGATCCGAAAGCAGTCCAAGGAGAAGGTCGAGGCGGACACGGCACAGGACGTCCTGGAAGAAGCCGCGCAGTTCGCCGTGACCACCGTCAACCGCGCGTTGCGCCTGATCAACGCGAACGCCGAGAGCGCCCCCACCACGTTGCACACTGCGCTGGCCAGCCTGCAGACGACCCACACCAGCGTATTCTGGGCCGCGAGCGGCACCGCCGACGATCCGGCCGAGCCTGACCCGCCACCAGCTACGCCTGCCGCGCCGACCGCGTGAGGCCGTTTCGGCACCAGCACGCAGCGGCGACGACGCCCCATCCAGCCATCCCAACCTCCATCTTCCGCGCCGCATCCACCGCGGCACCCCATCTCGCGCACCCGCAGATCACGTTGGGCGTCTTCCACACCTCGTTTTGCGACTTGTGAGTGACGGCGCGCACCTGCCGCCACCTCGGGGCGGCGCTGCCAACCGTTGCGGGAGCTCTTCGCGACCAAGTTGCGGCTCGCGGCGGAGATGTGGCTCGCTGCCGGAGTGGCTGGAGCGGCACTTGGTGCTTCCGTGTCAGCGTGAGGGAGGCGTCGGTGGCTGCGTCGGGCGCCGGAACAGTAGCTGGGGGAGCGAGGCGGGCATTACGCATTGGTTCCGTGGTATGACCATGGTTATACTAGCGGACATGAAGACGGCCATCTCCGTTCCGGATGACGTGTTCCGCCAGGTCGACCACACCGCAAAGCGGCTGGGCGTGTCTCGAAGCGAGGTCTTCACGCGGGCGGTGCGTCGGTACCTCGCGGCGGCAACGGACGCTGAGATTCGGGCGTCGTACGACGAAGCGTTCGGAGAGGAAGGCGCCCAGGGCGATTCGGATGAGATGGTGCGCGCAGCCGCGCGGCGCGCGCTGCTTGCGGCGGAGTGGAAGGAGCGATGAAGCGCGGGCAGATCTGGTGGGCGGATCTGGCTGAACCGCGGGGATCCGAGCCGGGCCTGCGACGGCCGGTGGTGATTGTCCAGGACGATCTTCTGACGGACAGCAAACTTGCGACCGTGATGGTCGTGCCCTTGACGACACAGATGCGTCGGGCGAAAGCGCTGGGCAACGTGGCCTTGTCGCCGCGCGACAGCGGGCTCCCGGTGCCTTCGGTGGCGATGGTTTGCCAGGTGATCACGGTCGACAAGTCGCTGCTGGCAGACCTGGTAGGCAGTCTGCCGCGGCGCGCGATGCAGGCGGTCGATGCCGGACTGCGCATAGCGCTGGACCTGGCTTGAGGGTGACTCGGGGCAGGACGAGACGTACGATCGCGGAAGAAGGCATGCGTGGTTCCCGGCTGATGCGACTTGTGTGGGAAGAGCGGCGGCGGAACGGTCGACTTCTTCAGCGGGGATCAGAACGACGCGACGAAGGACCAATGGACTTTCGCACCTACCTGTGGGCGATGGTGAGACCGCTGAGCCGACCTCGACCGCGAAGCCTGGGGCAACGGGAACGCCCGCCACCGGGAGGGGCAGGCGGATAGTGCCGCCGCCCAAGCGACGTCCCGCGTCGCGCAACCGCTGGGGGTTTTAACCGGAGTTGCTACCCGCCCAGCTCGCGCAGCAGCTGCAGCTGCGCCAGCAACGCCACGCACGCCGTCTCGACGCGTAGCGGATGCGGGCCCATCGAGACGGGCTCGAAGCCCATCGCCTCGAACGCCTCTACCTCGTACGGGATGAAGCCGCCTTCCGGGCCGATCGCGATCGCCACGCGCTCATGCGCCTTCACGCGAACCGCGCCCATCGGCGTCGACGCGGTCGGGTGCGCGACCAGCCGCACCGTTGCATCCGCAAACAGGGCAGGGGCCCGATCTTCGATGAACGGCTTGAAGAGCGGCTCGATCGTCACGCGGGGCAGCAGCGTGCGACGGCCCTGCATCAGCCCCTCGTGCAACAAGGGCAGGTACTCGCGCGGCTCGAGCACGTCCGCGGTGACATAGGGTTTGGCGACGCGCCAGGTCCGCAGCAGGATCACCCTGTCGACGCCGAGCGCTGCGATCTCCGGGAGCACCTTGCGAAGGGTCTTGGGGCGCGGAATCGCGAGCACCAGATCGACCGGCGGACGGGGCGGAGGAGGGCAGGGCTCGCCGAACACCAGCTCGACCATGCCGTCGCCGACGCGTGTGACGTGCCCAGCGCCCATCGGGCCGTCGAGCAGGCCCACCCGGATCGTCGCCCCCGGCTGCGCGTGCAGCACCTCGAGGATGTGCCGCGCCCGCTCGTCGCGCACGACGTACGTTTGCTCGGCGACGCGGTCGCGCTCTTCCAGCAGGATCAGGTTCACGGTCGCGGTCTCGTGCGGGCTTGCCTACTCGAAGACCATCTTGGAGTAGGGGCCGGGCTTGGTACCCGGGACCACGGCGTAGTGGTCGAAGTTCGTCACGCCGATCCAGCCAAGCACCTCTTCGTCGTAGAGCGTGAGTCCGGTCTTCTCGCCGGGCGGGGTGCACACCAGCTCGAGCGTGGCGTCGGCCAGGATGTCGGCCTTGCGCCAGTTTTCCGGGGTTCCCATCTGGAAGTGGATGGTGGCCTGGCTCTCTACGGCCGTCACCGGCCAGAGCGCGTTGACGCTGATCTTGCGGTCCCGCAGCTCCTCGGACAGGCCGATGGCGATGATCGACATGCCCAGCTTCGACAATCCGTAAGCGACCTTGCCGGCGATCTTCTTCGGGTGGATCGGCGGCGACATCATCACCACGTGCCCGCCCCGACCCATGTACGGAAGCACGGCCCGAGTGCACAGGTACGACGCGCGCGCGTTCACGTCCATCACCAGATCGAACTTCTTGGCGGGCGTGTCTTCGATCGATGCCAGATGGATGGCGCCCGCGTTGTTGATCAGGATGTCGACGCGGCCGAAGACCTTGGCGGTCTCCTGCGCCATGCGGTCGATGTCCGTCTCCTCGCGCACGTTGACCTGGATGGGCAGCGCGCGACGCCCCAGCGCCTCGATCTCCCGGGCCGTCTCGTGGATCGTCCCGGGCAGCGTCGCGTGCGCCTCCGCCGTCTTGGCCGCTACCACCACGTCTGCGCCTTGCCGCGCAAACGCGATCGCGATGGCTTTGCCCACACCCCGGGACGCTCCGGTGATGACCGCTACCTTGCCGTCGAGTCTCCCCATGGGCACGTCTCTGGGGCGATCCGGCCGTTGCCGTCAAGCCTTCGCTGCGCCCGCCAGACATCGGGCCGCCAATCTGGCAACGTTCCGCGCTCGCGCGTTCGATTCACAACGCGGTGTGCGAAGGGGTTATGATGGCCCTGCTTGAACGTCGAACCCGGGACCATCATCGCCGGAACGTACCGCGCCGACCGACGCATCGGCGCAGGCGGCATGGGAGAGGTGTGGGCTGGCGTGCGCCTGTCCGACCAGCAGCCCGTGGCCATCAAGCTGCTGTTGAGCGGCGTGGCCGTGACCAACGAGGTCCTCGCGCGCTTCCGCCGCGAGGCCCACGTGCTGTCGCTGGTGCGCAGCAGCTATGTCGCCCAGGTGCGGGACTTCATCACGGACGACGACTTCGGCTTCGCTCTCGTGATGGATCTCATCCCGGGCCAGTCGCTTCATGCCGTGCTCGGCGCAGAGGGACGCATGAGCGTGGAGGCGATCTTGGACGTCATGTCCGACGTGCTCCGCGGTCTGCGCGACTTGCACGCCGCCAACATCGTCCACCGCGACCTGAAGCCCGGCAACATCGTACTGCGTCCTCGGCCGAACCAGCGTCCTCGCGCCACGCTCATCGACTTCGGGGTCAGCCGCATCATGTCGAGCCCCGACGAAGAGGAAGTCACGGCGATCACCCGCGGCGACCGCGTGCTCGGCACGCTCGAGTACATGGCGCCGGAGCAGATCTTGGGTTCACGCACCGTCACCGGCACCGCGGACCTGTACGCGGTCGGTTCGATCATGTTCCGCGCCATCGCAGGTCATCACGTCTTCGGCGACTTGACGGAGGGCCATCTCGCGGTCGCCAAGCTCAACGAAGACGCGCCGCCGCTGCCGACGGGGCGTGACGATCCGCTGGCGCAGCGCGTATCGAACCTCGTCTCGCGCCTTCTCTCACGCCGCCTTCGCGACCGCTACGAGAACGCCGAGCAGGTCATCGCGGAGGTGGACGAGATTCGCGCGCTGGCCCGCGTCCGCATGGCTGCGCCGGACGTCGAGATCACGGACGAGACCACGCTCGAGACAGACTTTACGGCGATCGATGGGGACGCCATATCCATCGACGCGCCGGAGACCTACGTTCAACGAGACTCACGAGCGGCGATTCCCATGGACTCCGAAGCTCCCAAGTCGAGGCGCGGGCCTCCTCCGCTGCCTCCGCAGTCGACACGCCCGAGTTCTGCCGTCCCCAGCCCCGAGGCACCGAGCCCCGACGCCACCGCGCCGCCGCCCACCCCCGCGCGAGGCGGTCGCGCCGCACCGCCGTCGTGGCGCCCCATGCTCATCGGTGCGCTGGTGTTCGTGGTGGGCTCCGCGGGCGGAGGGTTGTTCGGCTTGTCCTACGCCGCTCGCGGCACGGCCTATCACTGGGTCTTGCGCGCCAGAGCCGCTGCGGGCATCGCGCCGCCGCCCACCGTCGTCGCCATTGCTCCGGCTCCGAGCGCCCCCGTGCCCACGGCGTCCGCGCAGCAGTTCAACCTGGACGAGGTGGCCGTGCCCGCCGGCTCGTCCTCCGCTGAACCGGAAGCCGAGTCCGACACGCCGCCCGCAGGCTCGTCGTCCGCCGCGCCGGACGCTTCGGCCCAAGGACAGCCCGCGGCCACGCCGTCCGCGGCGGCGGCAGGCTCTCGCTGATCCTGGAGGGCGACGAGGCTCAGTGCTTCTTGGGGGCGGGAGGCGGTGTCTTGTTGCCCGCGGCATGCGGTGCGGGCGGCTTCGCCGGCGGAGCGGGATGCTTGGCGGGCGCCGCAGACGCTTGCGGCGCGGGCATCTTGCAAGCGTATCCCACGTAGCCGCCCTTGCCGCTGACGGTCTCGAGGAGCTTGCCCTGCTTGTCCATGACCTTGATCGGCCCGAATCGCAACGCCTCGAGCTGCGGCAGCACGGCCTTCTTGTCGCCCACCACCACGATCACCGAGCCGCCCAGTGCCATCCGGGTCGCTGCCACGCGCTGAACGTCGTCGGCCGTGACCTGGCTGAAGCGCGCCGCCTGCGTGCGATACGTGTCCAGGGGAAGGCCGTATACCCAGAGATCCGCGATCTGCGACGCCGCGGCGCTGTCGCTCTCGAAGTCGCCCGGCATGCTCTTGATGAGCTGGCCGAGCGCGAGATTGATCTCCTCGGGCTTCACAGGCGCCGAGCAGAACGCCTGCAGCTCGTCGATCATCTGGCTCAACGCCGGTCCCGTGTTCGGCGTGTCCACCGCCGCTGCGGCCACGAACGGGCCCGCGCTGTGGCGAAAGTCGAACTGGCTGCGCGCGCCGTAGGTGTACGCGTGCTTCTCCCGCAGGTTCAGGTTCAAGCGGCTCGAGAACATGCCGCCGAAGATCGTGTTCGCCACCTCGATCGCGTCGTAGTCCTTCGCCGTTCGATCCGCACCGATGCCCGCGACCGCAATGTTGGATTGGGGCGCCCCGGGCTCGTCGACCAGCACGATCGTCCTGGCCGGCGGCGCGGGCTTGCGCACCTTGATCGCCGGCCCGCCCGCCCGCTTCCAGCTCCCGAACGCCTTCTCCAGCTTCGCTACGACGGCGTCGGGCTCCACATTGCCCACGACCACGATCGCCGTGTCGGCCGGCACCATGACGTCGTCGTAGAACGACACGATGTCCTGGCGCTTGATGCGCTTGATCGAATCCTCGTCGCCCAACAGGATGTTGCCGTAGGGCTGGTTGGCGAACAGCGTTCGGGCCACCGTTCGCGCCAGCAGGTAGTGAGGCACGTCGAGCATCTGCTTCCATGTGGCCAGCTGCTGCGAGCGCACGCGCGCGATCTCGTCCTCGGAAAACGCGGGGTTTTCCACCACGTCCGCCAGGATCTCCAGCCCCTTGTCCAGCTCGCGCGGCAGGACCTTGAGCCAGGCGTTGGTGCTGTCCCAGCCGACCCAGGTGCCGTGCTCGGCGCCGATCGACTCGAAGTCGTCCGACACCTGCAGAGCGCTGCGCGTCTTGGTCCCCTGCTCGATCATCCGCCCCGTGAACGAGCCGAGCCCGGCCATGCGCTGCTGGTCCGCCCCGCGACGGCTCACCAGCTGCACCACGACGATCGGCAGCTCTGAGCGTTGCACGATCAGCACGGACATGCCGTTGGACAGGCGGTGCTCGGCCGGCACGGGCGCGCTCCACGCGGGCGTCGGCCCTGCTTCCGGAGCGTGCTGCCGAAACGGCGCGTCGGTCGCCGGAACCCACACGGCAGACGACGCTGCCGGGGCGGGCGCCGCGCTCGCGGGCGGAGGAGGCGGCGGAAGCGGCGTCAGGGGAGGCGAGGCCGAGCACGCAACGGCCGCCACGGCCACGCACGCCAGGGTCAGGGCTCGAATGCTTGCGATTCGCTTCATGTCAACCTCCGCTCGCGAGCACGCCGGACCGCGGCGCCTGCGGATTGGGCTTCACCAGGACCACCACGCGCTTGTCCAACGGCAACCACTGCTTGGCCGCGCTCTGCAGGTCGACCGGCGTCAACGCCCGATACCTGCCCACGTCGCGCGCGAAGTAGTCCGGCGAACCGGTGTACTGCGCGTACGTGTTGAACATGTCCGCCCGCCGTCCAATGCTCTCCACCCGGAAGATCAGCGACGCCTCCAGGTTGATCTTGGCCCGGTTCGTCTCGTCGGCCGTGGGGCCGCCGTCGCGCAGCTTCGCCAGCTCCTCGTCGATGACCGACAGCAGCTTCTCCGCCGACTCTCCCGGCTTGGCCGTCGCCATGATCTCGAACGTCGACGCCAGCTGGTCCGACTCCTGCCAGGCCGACACGTCCTTGGCGACCTGAAGCTCGTAGACCAGCCGCTTGTACAGGCGGCTCGTCTTGCCGCTCGTGAGCACTTGGGAGACGGCATCGAGCGCCGCGTCTCCGTTGGCGAAAAACGGCGGTGATGGCCAAGCCACGTACACGCGCGCCAGCTCCACGCCAGCGTCCACATGCAGCACCGTCTGCTTGTCGAGCGTCACCGGGTCGGGCTGCGAGTGAATGGTGGGCTGCGGCTCCTTGGGCAACGTGCCGAAGTACTGCTCGATCAGCTGCCGCGTCGCCTCGGGGTTGATGTCTCCCGCTACGACCAGGCTCGCGTTGTCCGGCACGTAGTAGGTCTTGTAGAAACTCCGCACGTCCTGGAGCGTGGCGGCGTTCAGATCCGCGGGCGACCCGATCGTCAGGTTGTGATACGGATGACCTACTGGGAACAGCGACTCCTGAAGATACTTGGAGACCATTCCGTAGGGTTGGTCCTCGTAGTTCTGGCGACGCTCGTTGAGCACGACCTTGCGCTGCGAGTCGAACGTCGCCTCGTCCACGTGGTCGAGCAGGAACCCCATTCGGTCGCTCTCGAGCCATAGCGCCAGGGCAAGCTGGTTCGACGGGAGCGTCTCGTAGTAGTTCGTTCGGTCTTCGCTGGTCGTGCCGTTCCGATCGCTGGCCCCGGCACGCTCCAGGTACGCGAAGTACTGGTCTTCGCCCACGTGCTTCGAGCCCTGGAACATCAGGTGCTCGAACAGGTGCGCGAACCCGTTCCGATGCTCCGGTTCGTCCTTGGAGCCCACGTGGTACCAGATATTGACGGCCACCGTGGGGTTGGCGTGGTCCTCGTGCAGAATCACCCGAAGCCCGTTGGGCAGCGTGTAGTCCGTGACAGGCAGCTGGGGCAGGGGCTGATCCGCAAGGGCAGGCGATGCGAGCGCTGCCCATGCGACCGTGATCCCGGCCAGAGTGGCAACCAGAGATTTTCGCATGCCGGGGTGCTAACGCCGTCGCCTCGGTTCGGCAAGGGTGGAGCCGGTCACACCTGGGCCGGACCCAAGCAATTTCTCGACGGCACGGGCCGCGCCGTGGCACGATCACAGCCGGAGTCCGATCCGATCACGATGTCCCCACCGTCCAGCTCGAAAGCCAGGGAAAGGGTCGCCATCGCGCTGGTCGGCGTGTGCCTTGCCGTCGCGGGTTGCTCTGTTGTCATGGACCTCGACTTCGGCAAGTATCACGAAGCCCAGGTCGGCCAGGACGCCGCCGCGGGCGCGGGCGGCTTCGCGGGGGCCGAGACCGGTGGCTTCGCCGGCTCTGGGGACGGCAGCTCCGCGGGCGTCGGCGGCTCCGCGGGCGTCGGCGGATCGGCGGGCGTCGGCGGATCGGCGGCTCTCGACGCTTCGAGCGAGGAGGCCGCGGGCCCGAGCTGCGACGACGGCATCCAGAACCAGGGCGAGGAGAAGATCGACTGCGGCGGGCCGTGCCCCCCCTGTCCGGGATTCACACACCAGGAGTCCTTCGACACGTTTCCCACGCCGGGTCCGGACGGTCCGTACGCGGTGTCCGGCGTCTGCGCGGACGATGCCTATGTCGAAGGCTGGGTGTTGTCCAACCAGTACTCGTCGGCGTTCCCCCAGGGCACGGGCTACTACGCCGTCATCGACACCACCAAGCTGCTCTACAGCGGTCTGCAATGTGACGACGACCTGGCCACACCCGAGCTTGCGACGCGCGGGGCCACGAAGCTGTCGATCTCGTTCGATACGACCTTCTCGATGATTTCGGGCTCCCACGCCGAGGTCATCCTGCAGCGCGACGGCGCGCCCGACGTGGTCTGGTCGAAGTACACCAACTTCCCTGCGCAGCGTGTGACCGTCAGCGGCCTGCCCCTCGCAGGTGTCGCCAAGATCCAGGTCTTGTTCCACTACGTGGGCGAGTTCGACGGCCACTGGATGGTCGATAACATCTCGATCGTGGGCGAGTAGAGGCTCGCGTCCGCGCGACGGTCGGCTCGAATCGCTTCCCGTTGCCACTGGGGAAGAGGTGACTGCGTGCGCCGATGCGCTCCGCTAGGCCGGCGCGGCCCATCGCGGCCACCGGACCGCCGGCGAGCCGTTGCCGACCGCCTCACGCCCGTGTGCCGGTCTCGAGCCTCCGGGCGACCGTCTTCTGCTCTTGCCCTTTGCCTTCCGCCCTTTGTCTTTTGCCCTTCTTGACTGCGCCCCCGTCCCAACCTAGCGTCGCCCCTCCGGTGTGCGCGATGACGGAGGTCGAGCGAGGATGACGTCGGGTCGTGTCGTGGTCGGGAGCGATCATGGCGGGTTCCCTCTCAAGGAGGCGATCAAGCGGCACCTTCAGGGCAAGGGCGTCGAGGTTCTCGACGTGGGCACCCACTCCACGGAAGCCTGCGACTACCCGGTCTTCGCGCGCGCCGCGGCCGAAGCGATCGCTTCGGGCAAGGCCTTTCGCGGCGTGGTGGTCGACGGTGCCTTCATCGGCTCGTGCATGGTTGCCAACAAGGTGCCCGGCGTGCGCGCGGGCCTGGCCTTCAACGAGGCCACGGCCAAGAACGCGCGTGAGCACAACGACGCCAACCTGCTGACCCTCGGGTCCGGCTACGTGTCCGAGGACCTGGCGTTCAAGATCGTGGACCTCTTCCTGTCGACCGAGTGCACGGTCGACCGTCACAAGAAGCGCGTCGCCATGATCGACGCGCTCGACGCGGGCCGCACCAGCCCGCCCAGGAGCAGCTCGCCCATGTCCCAGCCTTCCGGCGATGTGCCGTCGCTCGTCGACAAGATCACCCAGGTGCTCATGGCAAACCCGTCGCTGCTGACGGGGGCGGCGCAAGGTCCGGCGACGGGCTGCGGCACCTGCGCGCCATGCACGCAGGACGGTCACTGTGCGTCGACCCAGGCCAACGCGGTGCGCGGCATGCTCGCCGGCATCAAGGGAGCGCGGGTATCGGCCACGCCGGGCATCCGCAACGTGCCGCAGGACCTCGCCGGGCTCATCGATCACACCCTGCTGAAGGCAGAAGCCACCTACGCCGAGATCGACAAGCTGTGCGATGAAGCCCTGCAGTACGGCTTCGCCTCGGTGTGCGTCAATCCGCTCTACGTCAAGCGTTGCGCCGCCAAGCTCAAGGGAAGCCCGGTCGCGACCTGCACGGTCATCGGCTTTCCCCTCGGCGCCACGCCCCGCGAGATCAAGGCGCTGGAGGCACGCCGCGCGATCCGCGACGGCGCCCGTGAGATCGACATGGTCATCCCGATCGGCGCGCTCAAATCCGGCGACCACCGCTACGTCTACGACGACATCCTCATCGTGGCCGAAGCAGCCCGCGATGGAGGCGCGTTGCTCAAGGTCATCATCGAGACCTGCTTCCTGACGGACGAAGAGAAGGTCGCCGCCTGCGTGCTCGCCAAGCGCGCGCGCGCCGACTTCGTCAAGACCTCCACCGGCTTCGGCAAGGGCGGCGCCACCGCTCACGATGTCGCCCTGATGGCCAAGGCCGTCGACTACCAGCTCGGAGTCAAGGCCTCGGGCGGCGTCAAGTCCGCTGCCGACGCCCGCGCGATGGTCGCAGCCGGCGCCACGCGCATCGGCGCCTCCGTGGGCGTGCGCATCGCCCAGGAATCCAAGGGAAAGGCCGCTACCTCGTCGCCTTCGGGCGGCGCCTACTGAGCCAGCGAGGAACCGCGCAACATGGCAGACCTGCGAAGCTTCGTTTATCTCGACTCGCTGCAGCCCCAGTTTGCAGCCTACCTCGGCACGGTGTGCAAGGGCTTCCTCCCCGTCGCGGGCGAGGCCTCCCTGTTCGTCGAGATCTCCCCCGGCATCGAGATCAACCGCGTCACCGACATCGCCGTCAAGGCCACCGACGTGCGCCCCGGCATGCAGATCGTCGAACGGCTCTACGGCATGCTCGAGGTCCACAGCCAGTCCCAAGCCGACGTGCGCCAGGCCGGCGCGGCGATCCTCGAGGCGTCCCAGCTCACCGAGGCCGACCGCATCAAGCCGCGCGTGCTGTCGTCGCAGATCATCCTGAACGTCGACGACCTGCAGGTGCAGCTCATCAACCGGAACCGCCAGGGAATGATGCTGGTGGCGGGCGAGTCGCTGTACATCCTCGAGGTCGAGCCGGCTGCCTATGCCGCCTTCGCCGCCAATGAGGCCGAGAAGGCCGCTGAGATCAACGTGGTCGACGTGCGCATGACCGGCGCCTTCGGCCGCGTGTACCTCGGCGGCGAGCAGCGCGACATCGACGTCGCGTCGGTAGCGGCCATCAAGGCCATCGAGTCGCTGGGCGGCCGCGAGGTCAAGGCCACGAGGAGGGACTGAGCCGTGATCGATCTGCGAAGCTACGTGTTTCTCGACTCGCTGCAGCCGCAGCACGCCGCCTTCCTCGGCACGGTCTCCAAGGGATTTCTGCCCGTGCGCCACCAGGCCTCTCTCTTCATCGAGGTCTCCCCGGGCATCGCCGTCAACCGCCTGACCGACATCGCCGTCAAGGCCACCGACGTCAAGCCCGGCATCCAGATCGTCGAGCGCCTCTACGGCCTGCTCGAGATCCACCACGACGAGCAGGGCGAGGTGCGCCGCGCCGGCGAGGCGATTTTGAGGGAAATTGGCAAGCAGGAGTCCGATCGCATCAAGCCCGAGCTGCTCACCTCGCAGGTGATCCGCGGGCTTGATGATCGCCAGACGCAGCTCATCAACCGGGTGCGCCACGGCCACATGATCGTGGCGGGCGAGTCGCTGTTCGTGCTGGAGTGCGCCCCTGCCGCCAACGCCGCCCTGGCCGCCAACGAGGCCGAGAAGGCTGCGCACATCAAGGTGCTCGAGATCGTGAGCTTCGGCTCGTTTGGCCGCGTGTACCTGGCCGGCAAGGACAGGGACATCGACGTGGCCGCGCCGGTGGCCGAGAAGGCCGTCCTGGGGCTCAAGGGTAGAGAAGCAAAGAAGGGCTAGAAAACTAGCAACTAGGAACTAGCAACGCGAATGAGAATTGGGAATGGAACAGGCTGGATCACAACGCTTCCGTGGGTGTCGATTCTGCATTCTGGATGCGAGTTCCTGTTCCTAGTTCCTAGTTCTTGAGGGAATACGGAGGATGAGATGGCCGAAGCATTGGGCATGATTGAGTGTCGTTCGTTCGCGGCGATGGTCGAGGCTTCCGACGCGATGGTGAAGGCCGCGAAGGTCGAGCTCGTCGGCTACGAGAAGACCGGTGGCGGCTACGTCACCGCCGTCATCCGCGGCGATGTCGCTGCCGTCAAGGCCGCGGTCGAGGCGGGCATCAACGGCGCCACGCGCGTCGGCGAGATCGTGGCGAGCCACATCATCGCGCGTCCGCACGTCAACGTGGACCTCGTGCTCCCGCTCGGCCGTACCGAGGCGGTCAAGAAGGAGATCGAGGGTCGCGGCAAGTAGCGCGTTCGGGCGGCACGGCGCCGCAACGCCGCGGAGCGCCAACCGGTGGCCGGAGCGGCATGGGTATGATCCCCGTCGCTCCGGCCGTCTCGCGCGCCCCGCGCGCCTGGGTTCGACGGTTGCGAATGGCTCGAAGCCAAGTGAGGTGAGCGATGATCCTGGCGAAGGTGGTCGGAACCGTGGTGGCCACACGCAAGGACCCCAAGGTCGAAGGGTTCAAGTTCCTGCTGCTGCGGCAGGTCAACCCGGAGACCCTGGCAGAAGGTGGCTACGTGGTCGCCAACGACGCCGTGGGCTGCGGCGTGGGCGAGTACGTACTCTACGCGTCGGGCTCCTCCGCGCGCCAGACCGAGATGACCAAGGATCGTCCGTGCGACGCGGTCATCATGGCGATCGTGGACACCTGGGAGGTCGGCGGCACCACCCAGTATGACAAGCACGGCTACGAGCACGGCTATGGCGACGGCTGAGGAGGCTGAACGATGAGCCAGATCGGTATCAGCCCGGAGCAGATCCGACGCATCGCCGAGACCATCGCCCGCGAGATCTCCGGCGATGTGCCCCAGCCGCAGGCCCCACGCGGCGCCTCCCACACCGAGCTCGGCGGCGGCGTGTTCGCCACCATCGACGAAGCCGTGCAGGCCTCGCGCAAAGCCTTTGAGGCCTTCGACAAGCTCGGGCTCGACAAGCGCTACGAAATCATCGCGTCGATCCGACAGACCCTGCGCCCCCAGGCCGAGCCCCTGGCCCGCGCCGCCCACGAGGAGACCGGCCTGGGACGGGTCGAGGACAAGATCGCCAAGAACCTTCTGGTCACCAACAAGACGCCCGGCCCCGAGGAGCTGACGCCCGCCGCCTTCTCCGGCGACCGCGGCCTGATGCTGCTCGAGCCTGCGCCCTTCGGCGTCATCGGCGCCATCGCGCCGGTCACCAATCCGACCTCGACGATCATCAACAACTCGATCGCGATGCTGTCGGCCGGCAACAGCGTGGTGTTCAACTCGCACCCGTCGGCCAAGCGCATCTCGGCCGCCACCGTACGGCTGATCCACAGCGCGATTGTGGCTGCTGGCGGTCCGCCCAACCTGGTGGCCTGCACCGCCGAGCCCACCATCGAGTCCGCCGGCCAGCTCATGAAGCACCCCAAGGTGCGCCTGCTGGTCGTCACTGGTGGCGCCGGCGTGGTCAACGCCGCCATGAACTCCGGCAAGCGCGCCATCTGCGCCGGCCCCGGCAATCCCCCGGTCGTCGTCGACCCGTCCGCCGACATCGAGAAGGCCGGCGCCGACATCGTCCTCGGCCTGTCCTTCGACAACAACATCATCTGCGTCGACGAAAAAGAGATCATCGTCGTCGACGCGGTGGCCGAGGCCCTCAAGTCCTCAATGAAGCGCGCGGGCGCCGTGGAGCTCAAGGCCTCCGACCTCCCGCGCCTCGAAAAGGTCATCTTCGAGAAGAACGCCGGCCCCCGCGGCCACGCCGTCGTCAACAAAAAGCTCGTCGGCAAGAGCGCCTCGGTCATCCTCGCCGAGCTCGGCATCTCCGCCGGCCCCGAGGTCCGCTGCATCCTGGTCGAAGTCCCCAATGACCACCCGCTGGTCTGGACCGAGCAAATGATGCCCGTCGCGCCCCTCACTCGCGTGCGCAACGTCGATGAAGCCATCGACCTCGCCGTCGAGGCCGAGGGCGGCAACTTCCACACCGCGTGCATGCACTCGCACGACCTGCCGTCGCTCTCCAAGATGGCCCGCAAGTGCAACTGCAGCATCTTCGTCAAGAACGGCTGCGGCGTCGACGGCCTGGCCCACCGCGGTGAGGGCTACACGTCCTTCACCATCGCCTCGCCCACCGGCGAAGGCCTCACCACCCCGCGCTCCTTCTCGCGCCAGCGTCGCTGCACCATGCGCGACCACTTCCGCATCGTGTGAGCCACAACGTGTCGTCGATGACCTCGTCCCCCGCCGGCCCAGCGCTCGCCCTGCTCGACATCAGGGATGTCCCTCTTGGCCTGCGCGCGCTCGACGCCCTGTCCAAGGAAGCGCCCGTGCAGGTGATCGCTGCCGGTACGGTGCAGTCAGGCGCTTATCTCATCCTGTTCGCCGGCGAGGTCGAGCCCGTGGAGCGCTCGTACCTGCGCGCCGTGGAGATCGCCAACGGCGCCGTGGCCGACCGCGTGCTCCTTCCACACGCGGAAGAGCGCATCCTGCCCGCCATCGCCAACCAGATCATTCGTTGGCCGTCGCCCGGCGACACCGCCGGCATCGTGCAGACCGGCACCCCGCCCACGCTGCTCCGCGCCGTCGACGCCGCCCTCAAGGGCGCCGAGGTCGACCTGGTGGAACTGCGCATTGCCGAGGGCCTGGGCGGCAAGGCCATCGCCACGCTCTGGGGCGAGACCCACGACGTCGAGGCCGCCCTGTCGCTCGCCAACACGGCGATCGCGCGCGGCGTGGACGACGCCTGCTCGACCACGATCATACCGAACGCTGACGAGGAGCTCGTGCGCGCGATTCGCACCGGCACTCGGTTCTTCAGGGAGTGGCGCGGATGAAGCTGGGACGCGTGATCGGTACCATGGTGGCCTCGGTCAAGGCCGATGGCATGCAGGGCTTGAAGCTGCTGATCGTCCGTCCCCTCACTGCAGACCTGCGCGTGGAAGGCGAGCCGTTCGTCGCCACCGACGCGTCCGCGCAAGCAAGCTCGGGGGATCTGGTGACCTACGAAGCCTCGCGCGAGGCCGCGCTGCTCCACGACCCCTGGTTCGTTCCGGTGGATCATGCCATCGTGGGCATCGTCAGCCAGCACCACTACGACGAAAGCAAGGGCGCCCCATGATCCTCGGTCGCATCTGCGGAACGGTGGTCAGCACCGTCGAGCACCCGTTCTACGACGGCAAGAAGCAGCTCATCGTGCGCGCCTGCCTGCCCGACGGCTCCTTCGACGGTGACAAGTACGTCATTGCCGTCGACCTGGTCGGCGCGGGGGTGGGGGAGCTGGTTCTGGTGGAGGACGAGGGCAACTCGGCGCGCCAGCTCATGGACACTGGGCCCACTGGTCCGGTTCGCTCTGTCGTCGTGGGCATTGTCGATCAGGTGGCGACCGGCGGGGCGTGACGCTCGCGCCGGCAACGGTCGAATCGGGGGGAGAGCCAACAGGCCGGGTGCACGATGAAGCGAACGGACATCACGCTGGCGTCCACGCGCGCGCACCTCAAGAGCCCGCACCCGCGGATCTTCATCGGCCAATCGCTGGTGTACTGGTCGGCCGCGGTGACGGTCTCGGCCGTCTGGGCGCTCATCCTGTCGTTCTTTGTCGCCAGCTCCTGGCTGGCGCTGCTTGGCGGTGTCGCCGGGGCGGCGATCCTGCCGTTTCTATGGGGCCTGTTCAGCGTCGCGTTCCACCTGCAGCCGGGCCTGACGCGGGTGCAGCGCATGGTGCGGGGCTGGATGCTGGGCGTGCTCGTGCTCGCCGCGGTCGGCGCGATGATCACGCCGTGGTGG
>JAJZQG010000289.1 GCA_021847645.1 Myxococcales bacterium | reverse complement strand
TCCTTGCGAACTCCCGTGTATGCGACCGCCGCGGGCGAGCTCACGCTCGCCCTGGCTCTGCCGACGCTTCGTAGCGCCGGCTTCGCCGGTCGCTTGGCCTCGGCTCCGCGTGATCCTGTTTAGCCCCTTCGTGTGCGCGACAAGGCGCTCGCCGGAGCGAAACGTCATCATCAGGATCGCAAACCGAGTCGTCTTGCACGGCGACGCCGCGCGCCCCATCCCATTCCACGACCGTCTCCAGCGCTCCGCCCTTTCGACGGACAAGCGCAAGCTCGCGTAGAACGGCTCATGCTACTTGGCATGCCGCCAACTGGGCGCCCGAAAGTGCCTGAGCGACTCAGCATAAAGCCAACTGGGCGCCCGAAAGTGCCTGAGCGACTCAGCATAAGGCCAACTGGGCGCCCGAAAGTGCCTGAGCGACTCAGCATAAGGCCAACTGGGCGCCCGAAAGTGCCTGAGCGACTCAGCATAAGACCAACTGGGCGCCCGAAATTTCCTGATCCGGCGCGCACATGTGCGTTTGCGCACACGAACGCGGCTCCACGGGCGTTCGGCTAGCGCCTCACCTGACGCCCAGCACCTCGATCGACGCGGCCCCGTTGCCGACTACCTTGCTCGCTTCGCTCACCCGTTCGGGCGCCACGTCGAATCGGTCGATCACCGTCTCGACCACCGCTTTCGTCTTCGCCGTATCGACGCCTCGCGGACCGCGCACGGCCAGCCGAATCGTCGATCGGTCGAACAGCCCCGCCACCCAGCCTGCCTTGCCGACCAGCACGTCTTCATCCAGCTTGCCGGCAGGCAGCGCAATCGAAAGCAGCACCGGGCCTTCGCCTTGGTTGGCGTGCCGGCTCGCGTTACCGGAAGCGGGTTGCTCGGGCGACCAGCCCGAGCGAACGAGCGACGCGACGATCGCCGGCTCGGTGACGGCCGCGTCCGGCGGCGGCGTGGTCAGGACACCCGTGTCGCGCCACAGGCGCCAGGCTTGCTGAAAGAGCGCTTCCGTGGTGACCGCGCCGCGGCCCGAAAGGCCTGCCATTCGCGCGTTGTCGTCGAGCGTGGCCCACGACAACAAGCCGAGCCGCTGCACGATCACCAGCGGGTCCGGTGCCGAGGCCATGGCGCCCAGCTCCCGCGCCGAGCCCGCCGCATCGCCGCGCACCTTGTGCTGGCCGGCCACCCAGCCACGCACCCACGCGCGCAGCGGCTCTTGCTTGTCCGTCGTCCAACCCGACGGCGCAATCGCCACGATGGGCACGAGCCGGGTCGCGTCCGCGGTCGTCACGACCACCGCGCCCTTGGGCTGCTCGCTTGCGGCCGCGGCCTTTTCCCACGCGATGAACGAGGCCTGACCGGCCTTGTCGGGCGCCACCAGCTCGACGCGCGAGGAGGGAACTCCGACCAGATCGAGGATCGACAGCGCGAGGTACGTGGCAGTGCTCGCCGGCTCGCCCGCCACCGTCACGTTGCCGGTCGCTGGAATCGACTGCAGCGACGTTTTGCCCGCGGTCATGGCCTCGCGCCCCCGCGACCATCCGACGACATAGAACACGCGCGGATCGAGCGCGCGCAGCCGCTCGTAGCCGGCCACGAACGCGGGGAGCGGCACGACGGCGATATCGGCGCCCTGGGCGTCGGCACCGCCTCGCGCGAGCGCGCTCTCCACGGAGGTCATCGAGTCGGCGGGCGTGAAGGCCACGTCGATGCCGGCGGACTTGAAGTCGCCGTCCCTGCCCGCATCGCGGCCCTGATTGGCAATCAGCCCGGGCGCAAGCACGTCCCAGCCAAGGCCGACGACGCGAAGGGGGCGCGGCATCCCGGGTGCGGCCGTGGCGGCGGACGTGGACGCAGCGGCGGAGCCGGAGGCGCTGGCGAGCGGAGCGGGTGCCGACGCGGCGCTTGCCACGGAGTCCGCGGCGACGGGCGGGGCAGACGACGAGGCGGTCGGCGCCTCGACGGCACGCGGAGTGCGGGGGCGGAAGACCGTCACGCCGACGAGCGCGACGAACATCGAAGCAAGGAGGATGAAGACGGCTTTGGAGCGCACGGGGTCACCACTGGCCGGAGGAGGATCCCGGCGCGCCGAACTTGCGGCGTTGAGGGTAGTCCGGGCGAATCATCGATTTGAGCACGTTGATCGGAATGGCGAGATTCAGGTTCTGCGCGCGGCCGAACATGCCGGCCGCGACCTGCGCGGTCGTCACGCCGATCACCTGGCCGCGCATGTTGAACAGCGGTCCGCCCGAGTTGCCCGGCGACACCGGCACCGACATCTGGATCCACGCGCGCCCTTCGTACATCCGCCGCGCCGACACCAGACCGTCGGTCAACGTGTCCTCGAGCCCGAGCGGATTGCCGATCGAAAGCGCCCGCTCGCCCACGACCACGGTGTCCGAGTCGCCCAGCTGAACCGGCTGCAGCTGAAGGGGCGCGCCGCCGTCCGCCCCGTGCGACACGTCGATCTTCAAGAGCGCCAGATCCAGCGCCTGGTCGTCGGCCAGCAGCTCCACGTCGTCGAACGTCTCGCCGCCCGTGAGCTTGACCCGCACCGACTGCCCACCGTCGATCACGTGATGATTGGTGGCGATGGTGCCGTCCTTGTCGAGCAGGAACCCGGTGCCGCCTCCCTCGGCCGATGCGGAGCGAGTGGTCACCGACACGACCGACGGCGCCAGCAGCTTGAACAGCTCGGAGGGGGTCTTGTCCCCAGGGCCGGCGTCGAGCGGGGCGGAGGGGGCAGGGACTTGTGCGCTCGTCGCGGCAGCGGGCGCCGAATCGGATGCAGCAGCCGGTGCAGGAGAAGCGCTCGACGTGGCCGTGGCGGCAGCGATCGCAGACGAGGCCGCGGGGGCAGGCAAGGGCTTGGGCAGCTCGATCGGAACCACGCCCGCGAGAAGGTAGGTGAGGCGGCCGGTGGTCGGCCAGCCCGCCTGCACCAGCCGATCGCCTTCACGGGTCAGCACGTTCCTGGTGACGCCGTTGGCGGCGATGATGAACAGGGTAGGGAAGCCCAGCCAGATGAGCGCGAGCACGTCGCTCGCGAGGCCCGTGGCGCTGGCCGGATCGTTGGCGGGCAGGGCACGGTCCGCGACGACGAGCGGCAGGACGACCGCGACGATCGCGGCGATGAGCACGCGCGCCCAGCCGTTGTCCGTGAAGATGCCCACCACAGCCATCAGGCAGAGCACCGACAGCAGCAAGCCGACGACGATGGCCGCGAGCTTGGTGACGTTGTAGATGAGAGCGAATCGGCTGGGAGAGGGTTTGGAGGGCATGCTTCACCTCGCGACCGCGCCGCAAGGGCACAGGGGCCAGGTGCCCGCTCGTTCGATGGTCGCTCGCTGCGTCATTGTGCCAGGCTCCTGAGGAACTCCTGGGCGTCGTCGAAGGCCGCGTCCTCCGACAGGGCCTTCTTGGCGAGAAACACGGCCTTCCTGTCGTCGCCTTGCAGGTGAGCGATCTGCGCCTGCTTGAGGAAGGCCATGGGACGCGAGATGGGCGCCGAGGTTTTCATCGTGGCGATGGAACGGAGCGCCTTGAGCGCTATGTCGTAGTGCCCGAGCTCTGTGGAGAGCTCGGCGAGCTCGGAGGCCACTTCGCCGTTCTGCGGGTGGGTTTCGAAGGCTGCCGCGAGCCACGACAGCTCGTTGGTGCGATCGCCGGTCGAGGCGGCCCGCGCCATGCGATGCTGGAACGCGGCGAGCTCGCGCGAGCGTCGTCCGCCGTGACGGTCGATGGCCGTGCGCAGAAGCTGCACGGCTTCGTCGATCAGGCCGGCCGCGAGGTAGGAGTCGGCGAGCAGCAGCGTGGCCTCGAAGTCCTCCGGGCGAATCTCCAGTGCCTCGGAGAGCGGTCCAATGGCGGCCGCGGCCTGGTCGATCGAGCTCAACCGCAGCCGTCCGGCGTCGCGCAACAGCTCGAAGCGGCGTGCCTGGTCGGTCGTGTGATTCGCTTCGACCAGCAGCAGGTTCGACAGCTCCCTGCGCGCGTCGATGGCCTCGTACAGCTGGCGAAGCCGCGCCCTGAGGCGGGCGTCGCCGGGCTGCGCCCGAAATACGTGCTCGAGGTGATCCCGTGCGTCGGCCGCGCGACCGGCGGCATCGCACGCATCCGCCAGCTGCAGCACGGCGTCCACCTGGGCCGTTGAGGTCTCGAGGGCCACCAGCCGCGCGCAACCGTCGATCACGTCATCCCAACGGCCGGAGGCGCGATCCATGTCGAGCAGCCTGCGAATCGCATCCGCATCCTCGGGCTCGCGCTCGATCCAGCGGACGAGCACGTTGCGCGCGCGGTCGGGCTCGCCCATGCCGCCGAGCACCTCGGACAGCCGCAGGGTCGCGCTTCGCTCCGCTGGATGGTCGCCGTTCTCCGCCGCGGCTTCCCGCGCCTTCACCAGCGCCTGATACAGGTCCGGAGCCGCGTGCGTATCGCCGAGACGAATGGCCTCGTCCAGATCCCGCACCGCCTCGTCGGAGCGGCTCGCCGCAGTGAACAGCCGGGCCCTGAGCTTGCGCAGCGCGATGCGATCCGAAGCGCTGTCCGGCTCGGCGCCGATGGCGTCGGTCACCACCTGCACCGCGCTGTCCAGCTGCCCGCTTGCCGATTGGCACTGCACCAGCAGCTCCAGCAACTGCAGATCCCGCGGGCGAATCGCGCGTGCTCGAAGGACCACGTCCGCGGCGGCAGCCGGATCGTCGAGCCGGTCCTTGTGGATCGCGGCGGCCTTGACCAACAGCGAGATCGCGTCGTCCGGGTGGTCGTCGGCGGCGTGCTCGAGCGACGTGGCGAGGTTGCGCATCTCGCCCTGCACGTCGGGATGATCGGGTGCGGCGCGCCAGGCATGCTCCAGGGCGCGTTCGACGCCGTCCTGGTCGGCCAGCTGCTGGCGGATCCGCACCAGCTCGAGCGCGCTCGCCAGCGCCGTCTCCTGGGGCTCCTTGGGAATGAGCTTCTCGATCGCCTCGGCTCGCTCCGCCGCGTCGTCCGTCGGGTCGAGCAGCGGCAGCATCGCCCGCAGGATGTCAGGCTGCTCGGGAATCCACTCGAGCACCGATCGGTACGCGTCCAGCGCGATGCGCGGCTGGTCCTCGTGAGCCAACGAACCCAGGCGCAGCGCCCCCTGCACGGCAGCCACCGCGTCTTCGTGATCACGCGCGGCGTCCAGGCGCCGGCGCAGCAGCGTCGCCAGATCGTCGAGCTTGCCCGTTCGCTCGAGCAGATCGGCCATCAGCTCGGCCGCCTCGTCGTGGTCCGGGTCGTCGTCCAGGATCGCGCGCAGCAGCAGCGCCGCCTCGTCGCCGCGATCCGGGTCTGCGAGCACGAGCCTCACCTGCTCCAGGCGCAGGTGAGACCGCTCCTGGGCGTCGAACACCGCCTCGGCAGCCGTGGCGAGCATGCGCTCGAGGCGCGCCTTGTCGCCCGCGCGACGCACCGCCTCGAGCATCGGCCGCCACACGGCCGGATCGCTCGGGTCCAGCTCGAGGAGCCGTTCGTAGGTGCCGACGGCGAGCTGCAGGTCGCCCAGCCGATCGGCGGACAAGGCGGCGACATCGAGCCACAGCTGCCTGGCCTCGTCGGGCTCGGCCACCTCGGCCGCTTCCGACATCCAGCGCACGGCCGCATGCAGGTCGTCGGTGCGACGCGCACGAGCGATGAGCATGCGCAGGGCCCACAGCGCCGTGGCAGCGTCGCCCATCTCCTGGCGGGCGAGATCCACCGCGCGAACCAGCACGTTCTGGGCGCGATCGTCGTGCCCGAGGTGCAAGGCGAGCTCGGCGGCCTCGCGCGCGGTCGCCTGCGATGCGCCGGCGAGGCGGATGCGGCGCTCCAGGGCGTCGAGCAGCAGCAGGTGGTCGCCCGAGGCCCGGGCGACGCGCTCGAAAGCAGCCACGACGTGCTCGTCTTCGGGGGCGACGTCGACGGCCTTGCGAAGCGACCGGGCGGCGCGGCCGAACTGGGGATCCAACGCCAGCGCCTGCTCCAGGGTCGTGAGGCCGGCCGAGACGTCCTGAGCCGAGGCGAGCTCGAGCTCCGCCAGGGAGAAGAGCGTCTCCACGCGCTCCCGATCGCCCAGCTCGCCCATGCCCGTGTCCGCGAGCTTGCGCAGCGTGCGCAGCTGCGTGTCGCGGTCACCGCGCGCGGCGGCTACGCGCGCCATCGCACGCCACACCTGGGTCAGCCGCTCGCCCGTGTCCTCGGCGCGGACATACAGCTCGGCAGCCCGATCGAGCGCGCCGGGCTCGGCCTCCGTGAGCTCGCCCAGCGACAAGAGCAGATCGCATCCGGTCGCGCCGTCGCCGTCGGCTAGTGCCGCGTCGGCGAGCCTTTCGAGCTCGGCCGCCCATCGATCGAGCGCGGACACGAGCCGGGCCAGACGCGCTGCCGCAACGCGCAGCGCCGGATCGGAAGGGCTCTCGGCCACCGCTTGCAGCGCCGACTCGAAGGCGTTGTCCGGCCTGGCGAGCGAGATCTCATAGACGTCGGCCATCTCGGAGAGGATCGCGGCGCGTGCCGGGCCGGGCTCGGCCGCGGCCAGGCGCTGCTCGAGGGCTCGCAGCAGCAGATCGAAGCTTCCCGCTGCCCGGAAGATGCCGAGCAGCCGGCGCGCTTCGTCGTCATCCTTCGCGGCCGTGTCGAAGGCCGAGGCCAGGTTCTCCGCGGCACGGTCCGCGGCGCCGAGCTCGAGAGCCACTCGGTGGATCTCGAAGAGCGTCTCGGCGATGCCCACCGCTGGCCGTCCCGTTCGACTCGCCCGGCCCTTCTGGCGCCGCAAGATCAGCAGCAACGAGTGGAACGCACGCTCGGCCCGTTCGAGCTGCCCGGCTTCCCGGTAGACGGTGCCGAGCATGTGCTGGACCCGGTCGTTGGCCATGTCCATGCTCGCGGCCAGCTCGAGCTGCCGGATGGACTCGGCGCTGTCGCCTTGTGCGTGCAGCACCTGAGCCAGCAGCAAGTGCAGCATCGCGCGCTCCGGCGGACGCCTGCGTCCGTATTCCTCGATCAGCGACTCGGCCAGCGAGCGCGCCTGGTCGAAGCGCCCGGCTGCGCGAAGGGCGTCGGCCAGCGAAGTGCGCACGGCCTGCTCTGCGGGACGAATCGCCACGGCCTGCTCGAGCACCGGAATGGCGCTGGCCGGATCGTCCAGACCCCACTGGTATGCGTCCGCGGCTTCGACCAGCAGCTCGAAACGAACGTCGGGATCCGCCACGCGCGCCGCGCCGTCGAGAAGCACACGCACCAGCTCCGGCCAATGGGACGCGGTGCGGTGAAGCTCGGCCAGCAGGCGGCGCAGCTCGAGGGACTCCGGGTCCTCGTCGATGCCCTGCTGCAGGCGGGCCAAGGCCCGATCGGGCTGGGCCGCACCCAGATGGGCGCGGGCGAGCCGTGCGATCGTGTCGGTGCGCTCGCCGGGCGCCGTCAGCGCCAGTCGTCGCTCGAGCCAGTCGACCGCGGCCGCGTGCTGTCCGCGCCCCACGTGGATGCGCGCCAGCGCGTCGAGGGCCTCGGTGCTGGGAGCCAGCTCCACGACGCGCTTGAAGCAGGCCAGCGCTTCCCCCGCATCACGCAGCTGCGTCTCGTAGATCCGGGCGGCCTTCTGCCACAGAGCGGCCGCGAGCTGCGCGCGGCCAAGAGCCTCGACCTTCGCAGCCTGGTCGCGCAGCAGCTTCGCCAGCTCCGCGTGGCTTCCCTCCTGCTCCAGCACGCTGAGAAGCGCGTCGATGCTCGCCTCGTGGTCGGCGCGCTCCGACAGGTTCTCCCGCAACACCGCCACCGACCCAACCCGGTCTCCCGTCGCCCGCAGCAGCTGCGCAATCTCCAGGCGCAACGCCAAGCGCTGCGGTACGTCCGGCGCAAGCTGCAGCTCGTGCCGTCGCAGCTCCAGCAGGTCGCCCAGCCGCCCGCTCTCCTGATAGAGCACCACCAGGCGCGCCACCGCTTCGAGATCGTCGGGGTAGTCCTGGAGAAGACGGCCGTACAACACGATCGCGCGCTGCCGGTCCGCCAGGTCGGTCGCGGCAATCGTGGCCGCCCGGTGGATCAGCCGCCGTCCCTGATCGCGGTCGAGGCGAGGACGGCACCCGGCCACGACCTCGTTGAAGTCGCCGGCGAGCACCCGATCGAGCATCGGGTCGTTCCACATCTCGGGGTCGAGCGCGACCAGGGCGGCGAGGTGATCGAGCGCGTCGGCATGGCGGCCGTGGTCGACCAGGCGCTGGACGATCTCGCTGTGGATGTCGGCGCGCTCGTCGCGCTGCACGAAGGCCAGGGCGCGCTCGAGAGCGCGAACGACGTCGACCCAACGGTCGGTGGGATCGTAGTACCTGCTGAGCAGCTCGAGGGCGCCGGCGCGCACCTCTCGCGTCGCGGAAGAGGAGCCCAAGATGCGTTCGAGCAGGGAACAGGCGGCGGGCCTGGACGCCTCGTCCTGGAGAAGCGGGCGGACGGTATCGAGGGCGCCGGCCGGATCGTGCAGGTTGTCCAGCCAGCAGACGGCGATTTCCTGGCGGGTCTGCAGGACCTCGCGATCGCCGAGGACCGGGAGCCTGGCCGTCCAGAAGTCGATGAGCTCGCGGTGGCGGTGCTGCTGGCGCAAGAGCCGCTCGAGGGCGGAGGCGTTCTGGGCGTCCTGGGGACGGGCCGAGAAGATCTGCTCGAGATAGCGGATGGCCCGCTCGGTCTGTCCGGCGCAATCCTTTGCGAGCTGCGCCGCTTCCTCGAGCAGCGCCATCGTCTCCGGCGGGTCGTCCGAGTTCTCGATGGCGCGATCGTACAGACCGAGCAGATCGTCCCAGCGGCCAGCCGAGGTCAGGTGCAGCGACATGCGGTCGAACGCCCAGCGTGCCCCCGGATCCAGCTCCAGGACTCGCTGCAGGATGTCGACCACGGCCCCCTTGTTGTCGATCCACTCGTCGTGGAACGCGACCGCGCGCGCACTCAGCTCCAGGGCCACCTCGCGCGGCAGCGGTCGCTGCATCGCGGACCGATAGACCGCCGCCACCTCGTCGACCCGGTGCAAGATGCGGCCGACTTGTTCGAGGCGGTCCCAGGCTTGCTGGTTGTCCGGGGATTGGGATGCAGCATCGAGCGCCGCGCGGAATTGCTCCCGAAGCTCCCCGCCGTTCGTGGCGGCGGTCGTGTCGTCGTCGTGACGTGTGGACGCGGTGCGAAGTTGACCGCGCGGCCCGTTGCCCGATCCGGAGGGTGTCGTTGCCATGGGTGGGCCGCAGTCTACCAGAACTCGCCCGCAGGAATGATTAGCGACGGCGAAGCCGGCGCCATGGAACCTCGGCAAAGCCAGGGCGAGCGGATGCGAGCCCGCGGCGATCGTGCTTGCACAAATTCGCAACGGCCTCGGCCCCCGAGCGGCCTGCACCCATGTACCCCCAGCTCCGAAGCTGGGGCATGCTGGATTGGCGACCGTGCGCAGCCTGGGAAGACTCGCTCAAGCCCGCAAGCGGGCTCCTCGGTGCGG
>JAJZQG010000288.1 GCA_021847645.1 Myxococcales bacterium | reverse complement strand
ACAGACCTGCCCGCTGGTGCCGGATTCGCGGCTCCTCATGCCCATCTCCGGTATGCTTTGACGCCGATGGGCCCGGCCCCGGCCACCGCTGGCGCCAGAAGGCTCCATCTCAACGTGATCCAGTTTAATGCGTGTTCCTAGTTCCTAGTTCCTGCTCGGCGCGCCTTCGCAAGCCGACCAGGAATACCTCGACGCTGTTCGATCGGGTGCCCTCCGGCCGAATCACGCGCACCTCTTCGAACACCTCGCGGGTGCGAGCCCTCGACGCCTCGAAGTCCTCTCCCATGAAGAGCTTGCCCACGAACGAGCCGCCCGGCTTGAGCAGCGCCGCGGCCACCTCCACCGCCCGCACGTACAGCTCCGCGCTCCGCGCCGCGTCCGCCTCGCGCTGCCCGGTCGTCGACGGCGCCATGTCCGACAGCACCACGTCATAGGGCGCGAACAACGCCAGCTGCTCGTTGCCCAACGACAGCGCGTCGCCCTGCAGGATCGTCACGTTCGGCCCGAGGGGACGCTGGATCGCCGTGACGTCGACGGACAGCACGCGCCCCGCGCTCCCGAGGCGCTGCGAGGCGTACATGGACCAGGAGCCGGGCGCGGCGCCCAGATCGAGCACGTGCTGCCCTTGCTTGAGCAGGCGCACGCGACGATCGATCTCCTCGAGCTTGAAGACGCTTCGTGCGGGGAACCCGCGGCTCTTGGCGTCGCGGGTGCGGGGGTCGTTGCGGTAGGGGTTGCTGCGCGCCACGCGGGCTACTTGGCCTGCGGCTTGCCGCCGTTCTTCTTCTTGATGGCACCGCGCACGGTCACGACCTGGTTCTTGGGCCCCGGAACGCTGCCGCGGATGAGCAGCAGATCCTGCTCCGGGATGATCTTGACGATCTTGACGTTGTGCGTGGTGACCTTCTCGTCGCCGTAGTGGCCAGGCATCCGAAGGCCCGGCAGCGTGCGGCCAGGCGTCATGTTGGTGCCGATCGAGCCGCCGTGACGCTTGTACTCGTGCGAGCCGTGGGTCGTGACCGCGCCGGCAAAGCCCCAGCGGCTCATGACACCGGTGAACCCGCGACCGCGCGAGTAGCCCTGCACGTCGACGATCTGCCCCACCTCGAAGATCTGGTCGAGCGCGACCTTCTGGCCGATCTCGTACTCGGCCACCTTCTCGGCCGGCAGACGGAACTCCTTGACCGTGCGCTTGGGCGTCTGCGCGATCTTCTTGTACCAGCCGAGCTGCGGCTTGTTCGTGTGCTTCTCCTTGCGCTCGCCCAACCCCAGGATCAGCGCGCTGTAGCCGTCCTTGTCGGCCGTGCGCTTGCCGAGCACCACGGCGGTGCACTCGATGACGGTCACGCGCTCCAGGACACCCTGGTTGTAGAACTGGGTCATGCCGAGCTTGAGCCCAAGCGTTCCGGGAAGCTGATTCATGTCGATGCCTCGAGGCTCCGTACAGGTTTCGTCTCAGGATGAGCTCGATCGGCAGGCGCCGACCGAAACCGCCCGCCTGGCATCTCGCTTCGGAGCCGGTGGTGGAGCCTGTTCACCGGGGGGCACGAGGCCCCATGTCGGAAGGGGGAGCGGGAGCATAGACGGAAACGGGCAAAGGTCAACCCGCTGGATGCGACAGGGCGTCCCCTGCTCTCAGACCTTGAATTCCTTGAGCTGAATCTTGCTCAGGTCCGCGATCCCCAGCCCCAGCGCCCCGGCCGTGCGGATGTAGGTCGGCTCCCGCTTGGAGTCCTTGAGCGTCGGCATGCCGTGGTCGCGACGCAGCTTGTCCACGATCTGCCAGCCGATCATGTCCATCGCCACCGGGTCGGTCGCCACGAACACCGAGTCGTACGGAACGCGGCCGTTCTTGTCGCGATCGAGCGGCCCGCCGTTGAACATCGCCTTGAACGCGTCGGTCACGCACAGCCGCACCCGGCTCTTGATCGCGTCCTGCGCGTAGAGCAGCGGCACCTGCGGGTCCATCATGTTCGTGTGGAACGCCTGCGGGTTGATCACGTTGCCGTGGGTCATGTTCTTGAGCGCGCCCGTGTAGCCGCACAGCGAGTGGTCCTTGACCAGCGACACGTTGATCACCGCCGTGGCCTCGAGCAGCTGGCGCACGAACTTGGTCCCCACGCCGTGGACCTTGATCTCGTCCATCGTGGTGTCCGTGTTGTTGTGCGTGTAGCTCTTGACCCCGGCCGGCAGCACGCTGTCGCGGATGCGCGTGCCGGCGAGGAACGACGGGTACTGCTCGTAGACGTACAGGTCTGCCGGCGGAATGCCCGCGGCCAGGATGCCCTTGACGATCTCGAGCACCAGCTCCTTGTTGGTGCCGAACGAGGCGCCTTTCTGGGCACCGATGCCGTTGAGCTTGACGGCGACCTTGTCGCCGGGGTGCACGAACCGGGCAAAGGCCTTGCCCAGGTCCTGCTCGCCGGTGAGCTCGGCCATGGCCTTGGCGAGCGTGAGGCGCGCCGCTTCCTCGGTCGGCCACAGGCCGTTGGGCTGCAGCGAGCCGGGCTTGGTCACCTTGACCACGACGCCGGGCGCGGACATGGGCACGAACGCGGCCGGCGGATGCGCCGCCAGGCTCGCGGGCTGCGAGGGAGCCCCGGGCTGCGCGCCCTGGTCGTCCTTGGCCTTCTTGCGCTTCTTGGCGGCCGTAACGGACGCGGTAAGCGCGACAGCAGCAGCGACACCCGCACCCACGAAGCCGCGCCTGGTCAGCCTGATCCGCTGGGAATCGTCATGCTCGAACGCCATCGATACGTCTCCTGCCGGTATGACACCCGGCCCCATCACTTCTAGATCCCCCGGGCCAAAAGGGCCAGCCGGCAGCCGGCGTTCGGACGGCCACGACACGGTGAGCGAAAACCCCGTGCTTGCCCTTGCATGCCGCAGCGTTTTGCCGCCAGGCCCGTCCCGGTTGTCCTACAATCCAGCGCCATGCATTCCCTTCGACATCTTCTCCGAGGCTCGGTGCTGCCCGCGCTCATGGCATTGGTCCTGCTGGTGACCGTGGGCTGCGGCAACAGCGGGCTCAAGCTCACGCACATCAAGAGCGCCTACGACAAGCCGAGCAACGTGGCAGTCTACTTCAAGGTCGAGACCTCCGACGGCCACCCGGTCGGCGGCCTGACCGCCGACAAGTTCGTCATCTACGAGGACGGCAGTGCGGTCTCGCAGTACGAGAGCAAGCAGACGATCCTCAACCCCGAGGCCGCGGCCTCGCACTACACGCTGCTGCTGGTGGACATGAGCGGCAGCATCTCGGACTCGGGCAACTCGCAGACCGTGGTCGACGCGGCCACCGCGTTCACCGAGAACCTCGAGAAGTCGCAGAAGGTCGGGGTCTACGCGTTCGACGGCTCGGAGGATCTGTATCCGATCGCGCCCTTCACCAACTCGTCGGGCAGCGCGACCGCCGGGGTCAAGCGCCTGGCGACCTTCAAGCCGCGCGACCCGAGCACCAACCTGCACGGAGCGATCGTCAAGGGCCTGCAGGAGCTGGACAAGGCCCTGTCGCACGCCGAGCACCCGATGCGGTTCGGCACGCTGGTGGTCTTCAGCGACGGCACCGACCACGCCGCTCGCGTGTCCCAGGACGACATGCGCAAGGCCATCAAGGACTCGCCCTACGACGTGTTCGCGATCGGGCTGGGCGCGGAGATGAGCGACGACCAGCTCAAGGGCATCGGCAAGAACGGCACGGCCAAGGCGGAGAACCGCGAGTCGGTCAAGCAGGCATTCGACACGATCGCCAAGCGGATCGACGATCTGACGCGCAGCTACTACCTTTTGGGCTACTGCTCGCCGGCGCGGGCGGGCAAGCACGAGGTGACCATCGAGGCAGTGGTCAAGGACGGCGACCGGACGCGCAAGGGACAGCTGACGAGCGAGTTCGACGCGGCCGGGTTCACCACGGGCTGCGACCCGAACAAGCCGCCGAGCTTCGACATCCACAGCGGCGACTCGACCGGCGGCGACAAGGACAAGAAGCCCGCGCCCGCCGCCGCACCGGCTGCATCCGGCAAGGCGTCGGTCAAGGCGTCGGGATCCGCGGACTTCAATCCCTAGCTCGATGCGTCCGCGCCGCGCCGGGTCGGGTGTGGCGAAGGCTCGACCCCCGGAATTCGATGGGTGCTTCGATCGCGTCGGATCATATGATCCGGTCGGGCGGATCATATGATCCGGCCTGCCGGCTCGGCCTTCGTCTTGCCGTGTAGATGGCGCATCGCCTGGGGCCTCGTCGAAGGCCTCGGTGCCCTGCCCTCAAAGCGTGCCAATCACCCGCAGGGCAGCCGAGCGCTTCTTCTCACCCACTTTCGCCGCCGCCTGAAGGTCGGTCGCCGCTGTCTTGCTGCTGCTCGTCGAGCGCTTTTTCTGCCGTCGCCAGGGCGACATGGATCGGCCTCGACGAGTGACCCGTATGCGATGTTGAGGACCGGGTCGCCGCGTAGACGTCCACGACCAGGTCGTTTGCGGCATGAAACACCCTCAATTGCCCCGCAGGTTCGTGAGAATGCGGCAAGCAAAGCACACGGCGATGCGTAAGCTGCGCGCGAGCGGCGTGCCTCAGTCCAAGCTCTGTTCGACGCGCGTGCCGTTCAACATGAAGGCAGGGAGCGCGGGCCGGGAAGAGCATCTGCAGGAGTAGAAGGAGGAACCCTGTCAGATTCGGTACGTGGCAGGCGTCGTCATGGAGCAAGAGGCAGCGTGGCGTGTTCCATCCGTGGGAGCCTGCTGACAAGACAGGATCATGATGGTACCGTCGCGACGCTTGTTGAATTGGAGTGATTCTAACGAGCTCGTGGAGCGGATCACCGACTCGGTGACGCGAGCAGGCGGCGAGGCGACGGTGGCGCGCAACGTTTTCTTCTCGTTCCTGGGCACAAACAACTATGTCCCAGTCCGGTACTCGCTTCGGGAGCACCGGACTGCCGGCCGGGAGAAGTTCGTCCAGGCCGCGTTGGTGGATTGCCTCAGAAAGTCCCGCGGTACCAGGTTGGATGTTGCGCGCATCGCGGTGACAAGAGATGCGCGCGGGAAGCACTGGGCTCAGGTGCAGGCGCGCCTCGCGGAGCTCGGTGTCGACGCCGAACCTCTGGACATTCCCGACGGCGCAAGCGAGCGCGAGCTCTGGACGATCTTCTCGACGGTTGGCCAGGCGCTCGGGCGTGACGACGCGGTAACGTTCGACCTGACCCACGGCTTCCGTTCCCTGCCTGCGGCCGGGCTCATGGCGATGACGTTCTTTCGGCACACGCTCAACGTCCAGGTCGAGGTTTACTACGGCGCGTTCGAGGTGCTGGGGACGTTGCGGGACGTAGAGAGGCGGGCCGAGGCGGAGCCGGGTTGGCTCGACCAGGTAGCGGCTCCGTTCTTCGATCTGACGCCGATGTTCGTGCTGCCAACGTGGGCCGAAGCTGTCGCGGAATGGCAGCGCACGGGACGTTCCGACGGCATCGTCGAGCGAACGAAACCGCACGCGGACGCGCTGAAACGGGAGCTGAAGGCGCATGCTCCGAAGGCGCTGACGTCTCTTCCACTCGATCTGCAGCTGCTGGGTGATGCCCTCGCCCTTGTGAGACAAGACAAGATCGGGCGACTCGCGCAGGTGGTCGTCGACGGATCGCGCGAAGCGAGGAACGAGGTCGTGGCAGAGCCCGCGCTCGCGCCGCTCGCGTACGTGCTGGCTGCCATCGAAGAGAGCGTTGCGCCGCTGTGCGGTCCCGGCGACGAGTGGGCCGATTACGGCGACGCGTATCTGCGGCACCAGGTGGAGATCGGGCGCTGGATGGCGCTGCACGGCAGGATCGTGGAGGGATTTTCCTTCGCGCGGGAGATCATCATCTCATGCGCGGTTCGTATCGCCTTGGCTGCCGGCGTGGACCGGATCGGGGACAGGCCGCCGACGCACAAGGACTGTCGCTCGAGTGCGGACGGTGTTTGCGCGTTGCTCGCCTCGAAACGGTCGGGCCAGGATGTCCGCGAGTCGGAGCAGGTGGTGGCGAGTCACATCGCGCCATGGATGCAGGCGCACCCGCAGGCCGCGCTTGCCTATAAGGCCGCGTACGAGGCGACGCAGGCGCACAGAAACAGGCTGGATCATTGCTGGACCTCGGACGAACACGCGGGATCGAATGCGCCGAAGCACAACCGGGACACGGGGCGACTGACGGCGGCGGCGCTGCTGAAGGCGGTTGCGAACGCGAGCGCACTGGTGGATGCGGTACGGAACGCGACCCGCGAGCCGGAACCTGCAGGTCGGGCAATGTCCGAGCCGGGCGGCAGGCAAGGGTGCTTCATCAACTTGTCGAATCATCCGATTCGATCGTGGAGCGAGGCGCAGGTCGAGGCCGCGAAGGCGCTCGGGCTGGGAGACGCCGTGGAGCTGGAGGGTGGGATGCCGGAAGTCGCGCCCGAGGCTGACGAGGCCGAGGTTGCGAAAATGGTTCAGCGCGTCGCCGAAAGGGCGGTCGCTGCCGGAGCACGGGGGCATTCGTGGCCGGGGAGTTCACGCTGACGCACGGGCTGGTGGTCGAGCTGACGCGGAGCACCTACCTCCCCCACAACAACCCCAGCTGCACCTCCACCGCCTCGAACGGCTCCGCCCTGACCTTCTCGTCGCCCTCATAAGTCTCCAGCAGCGTCCACCTCCCGCGATCCAGCCGATAGACCTCCAGCGTCTGCTGCAGCGGGTTGATGAGCCAAACGAACGCCACCGCTTCCCGCCGGTAGATCCTCATCTTGCTGCCCCGGTCCCGCCGCTCCGTCGCGGGAGAGATCACCTCGCAGATCCAGTCCGGCGCAATATCGTAATACGCGGGACTGCTCTCGTCCCCCACCGCGTCGGGCATCCTCTCGCGACGCCAACCCGCGAGATCCGGAACCAGCTTGTCGGGCCCAGGGCCGAGCCAGAGCTCGGGCTCGTCGAGGATGATCCAGCCGCCGGGTCCGCCGCGACCTCGAACGAACGGGGGCCCGAGGTCCATGCCCAGCTCCGAGGCGACCTTGGTGTGGGGCCTGGCCGGTCGCGGCTGCAAGCTCAGCTCGCCGTCGAGGATCTCGGCCACGAAGTTCGCCGGCGCCTCGCGCCAGGCGCGTTCGACCTCGGGGGTGTTCGGCTCGACGGCTGTTCGGGCGGGCTCGGCCATGAGTGAAGCTTACGCGGAGGCGGTCGCGTCGTCACGCCTTGCCGCATTCCTCGCTGGTGAACCATGGCTCGTACCACTGCCTCGTCCGGTCGCACGGCTCGGTCCTGCGCGTGCACGACGCACAACGCGGTGAAGTGATTCCTGAGCGCGCAGCCCAACCAGAATCCGAGGACGAGCGGCCCGCCGATGCTGATGTCGCAAGCCTCGTGGCCGCTCGTGGCTCGGCGTACGTTCCCGAGGATCCGTCGCAAGTCGTCAGGGCCGATGGCATCGGCGTCGCGCTCCCAGCCGCGGATGATGACCACCTGGCGAGCCCCGCTACGTACCGGTGGGGCCCCCTTTCCAGACGTACACGCTACATGCACGCGCTCGGGTAGCCCCGGGAGATCACTCTCCCAGGGCCCCCACGGATCCGGGCGTGCGGGACTACCGCACCCGGCTCTTCGCGACACGGCGACAAAGCTCCCAGAACGACCGCTGCCTCCTCCTTCTGACGGGAGCAGGCGGTCTGGCCTGCGGAACTCCACCAATCGGGTCTTGTCCGGATGCAAGCTCAGGCCGTACTTGCCCATGCGTTCGGGCAGCACAGCCAGCACTCGTCGCGCGTCATCTTCCCGCGCGAAAACGATGACCGCGTCGTCCGCGTATCGGACGAGAAACGCGCGGCCTTGCAGCCGCGGTCTCACGTCTTGCTCGAACCACACGTCCAACACTTCGTGCAAGTAGATGTTCGCCAGCAGCGGGGAGACGACCCCACCCTGCGGGGTGCCGGCCTCCAGGTACGACAGGAACCCGTCCTCCATCACCCCGGCGTTCAGCCATTTGCCGATGAGTCGCAGCAGTACGCCGTCACGTACCCTGCGGCGAAGCATTTCTCGCAGATGCTCGTGAACTACGGTGTCGAAGTACGCCTTGATGTCGAGCTCCAACACCCAGCCTCCCGCCATGCACACCAGCTGGTGTTGGATGGCTTCCAACGCATCGTGCGCGGACCTTCCGGGTCGGAAGCCATACGAGCAGTCGAGAAAATCCTGCTCGTAGAGGGCCCCCAGCACCATCGCGACCGCACGCTCAAGCACCTTGTCCTCGAAGGTCGGAATGCCGATGGGTCGCGTCTTCGATCCATCTCCCTTCGGGATATGCACTCGACGCACGGGTGGTGCCCGGTACGTCCCGGACTTTGCACGGTCGAGCAGGGACGCGAGGTTGCCCTCGAGATTCGTCGCGTACTCTTCCGCGCTCTGCCCGTCGACGCCCGTGGCGCCTCCCTTGCGCGTGCGCCGGAACGCCTCCCTCAACCAGTCGGTGTCGATGTGGTGGGACAGCGACGTGAACGCCATCTGCGGCGCTTGCTTCGCCAGCTTCGCTATCCGCTCGAGTTTCGGTGAGACAGTATCGGAGCTCGGTATCTCCGCCATCTTTCCCTCCAGCGGTTCCATGCCGTGGCGCCGCCTTCCCTCCACGGGGTCCCTCGGGACGGTTCCCCCGCTTCCTCGGTACGTCTGCGGCGCTCGGACTCCCTGACGCCCATCCCGCGTCACTTCGTTTCCTTCGTTCGACGGTACCGCCCCGGCGGGCGGAGGCGCCTGGGCCTCCCAGGTTCCTGGGGAGCCCCTTCGCGTACATGCCCTGCTCTTCGACCCCGGCGGGACCGCAACGCCTGGCCATTCGGGCGCACCCTACTGATGGCGCTGCAGTGTTGCCTTCCGCTATTTCGACGGCGTCGGCTCCCGCGACAAGCTCCTTTCGAGGCTCAATCACACGGCCTGCACGCTTGCTGTCTACGCTTCGTGGTCACGGTTTCCCGTGTGCTGCCTACGACCACGCAAGACTCGCTACCGGCTGGTGGCCTTCCTTGGCCGGGCGGGATTTCAACCCGCTGGGCTCCTTCGTGAGGTTTCAGCTCTGCCTTGTCGTCTACATCACTTCCTCCTCACCCAGGCTTTGCCTGGCGCACCGAAACCTACGTTGAGACGAGGCACCTCCAGGCAGTCCGGACTTCTTCCGTCTTGCCCGAGAGGGTGATTCCCCGATGAGGGGATTGAGACCTTCGTGGCGCGCCGGGCGCGTGTTTCCAGCCTATTGGCCCGAGAGGGTGATTCCCCGATGAGGGGATTGAGACACGCTTCGCGGAGCACGTCCCCCACCGGCGGCATCCGGCAAGGCGTCGGTCAAGGCCTCGGGATCCGCGGACTTCAATCCCTAGCTCGATGCGTCCGCGCCGCGCCGAGTCGGGTGTGGCGAAGGCTCGACCCCCGGAATTCGATGGGTGCTTCGATCGCGTCGGATCATATGATCCGGTCGGGCGGATCATATGATCCGGCCTGCC
>JAJZQG010000287.1 GCA_021847645.1 Myxococcales bacterium | reverse complement strand
GTGCCGGCGCATCACGTTGACCGCATAATCGGCGCCGACGCCGATGGTGATGGGCAATGCCATGAAGTTGAGGAAGTTGAGCCGCACGCCGGCAAGCTCGAAGAACAACGCCAGCGCCGCGGCGCCCGCCACCACGCTGCCCAGCGCCAGCCACCCCGACAGCCGGCCACGAAAGCCCCCAAGCAGCACCAGAATCGTGCCGATCGCACTGGCAAGGATGGCCACCGGCGCCTCCCTTCGAACGGCCAAGAGCACGTCCGCGAAGATGACCGGGTCCCCCGAGCCATGGACGACCGTGCCGTCGGGCAGCCGCACCGTGCGGAACGAGTCGGCCCACAGCATCAGGTAGCGCGCGTCATTGAGGCTGCGCCCTGGTGTCGGCACCAGATACACGATGCGCCCGCGCGCGCCGTCGGCCTCCTCGAACGGCCAGGCGACCTGCTCGGGCAAGCTGCTCATGGTCACCGGCTCCACGCGGTCGGGCACGCGCGAGGCGATCTTCTGCCAGTCCTTGTCGTGGATGAACCCGCGGCGCCGGGCGTACTTGACGATGTCCACAATCTCCCTGGCGAGCTTGACCCGCTCCTGCTGGTGGGCCGGCACCAGGTCCTGGATGCTCACCACCCGGCCGAACGGCTTGGCATCGGGCGGGGCGGCGTCGCGGCGCGCCCTGAGCTCGGCCACCAGCGGCGCCACGTCCTCGATGCGATCGACGAGCATCGCGCGGCCGTCACGACGCAACGGGCTGATCACCGGCGCGACCTTGCGTGCGAGCGCGCGGGCCGAATGCGGATCGCTGTCGTCGTTGCGAATGCGCGTCAGGTCGTACTGCATCGGATCGCGAACCACATAGACGACGCCTGCCACGGCGCCCGCGAGCACCACGACGGACCAGACGGCGGTGACGGCCAGGGGCGCGCGACGGGCGAGGGAGAACAGCGGACCGGCGAACAGGCGCTGCGTGCGCCGCCGCCAGTCGTGCGGCCGGGGCACGATGGGAAAGAGCCTCTCGCTGGCCGTGAGAATCGCGGGCAGGAACAGATACGTCGCTGCCCAACAGCACAGCATGCCCACGCCGCTGATCAGGCCGAACTGGCGGAACCCAGGGAAGTTGCTCAGGGCCAGGGACCCATATGCGATCGATGCCGCGCACGCCGCCGTGAGCGTGCCCGCCGACGTCTCCCGGCTGGCCTTGCGCATCGACTCGTCCAGCGGCAGTCCGTCGTCGTGCCGCGCTTCGAGGTAGCGCGCCATGTAGATGATACCGAAGTTGATGCCGTTGCCCGCCAGGATGCTCACCAGGAAGCCGGTTGCGGAGTTGAGGTGCCCGACCCACAGCCGCGCGACGGCGAAGCTCCAGGCGCATCCCACGGCGATGGTCAGCGTCATGGCGATCAGGGCCCGGAATCGCAGGAAGTAGGCGAAGACAATTCCCAGGATGAGCCCGACGCCGATCACGCCCACATGGGCCAGGTCGCCCACGATGGCCCGGTGCTCCTCGTCCGCGGTCACCAGGCTGCCCGTGAAAGCCACGTGCAGGCCCTGGAGGTGATTGTCCCGTATCGTGTCGGCCGCGATGGAGCCAATGCGCTGCTCGAGCTGCGGTACGCGGTCGTCGCCCGTGCCGAAGGGCGTGCGCACCACGATCGCGCCAAAGGAGCCGTCGTCACCCACGTACTCGTCGCGCATCGAGCCCTCGGTAGACTCGGTGGACGGAGGCGATAGTTGCTGGAGCAGCGAGTCGGCCGTCCACTTGGTGCTCGAATCGCTGTTGTCATCGAGGCCCAGGTCGAGCCCCGCGCGCTTCATGACCGCTTCGTCCTTGGCCTGGGACAGGTCGTCGCGCAGCTTGCGCAGGGACTGCTCGTTGACATACGCCCACCAGTGGTCCTCGAGGAACGTCTTGACGGGCTTCATGCCGTGATCGACACCGTGCACCCAAGCCGGGCCCAGGGCCGCGATGCGGGGAGCCGCCTTGCGGATGAACTGCAGGTGCGTGTCCCGATTGCCCCCTTGCACGACCACGATGAGGGTTCCCATGCCGCCGAGCCGCGACGAGAGCCGGTCGAGCTCCTGGACGCTGGGCTTGCTGCGGGGCAGAAGGTCGCGCATGCTGCTGTCGATCGTGAGGGTGGCGCTCAACACCAGCGCGGGAATCAGCGATAGCGCCATCAGGCTCAGGACGAGCCACGGGTGCGCGGTCTGCGCGGCGAGCAGCCTGCGAACGAGCCGATCGCCCGGCCCGGGCGAGGTCATGACGAACCACCGCCCGGCACGACCTTGAGCCGCACCGGCACCTGCTCGCCGTCCGGCCGGGCCACGCGGCGGATGATCCCGGCCAGATGATCGACCACGTTCTCGGTGCGATACGACTCGAGCACGCGGCGCCGTCCCGCGGCGCCCATCTCGGCGCGCAGCCCCGGGTGACCGAGCAGCAAGGACACGTGCTCGGCGAACCCCTCGACGTCCTCCGGGTCCACGAGGAAGCCGTCGACCCCATGGCGCACGAGCTCGGGCACGCCTCCGACGTTGGTGGCGACCACGGGACGAGCCGTGGCCATGGCCTCGAGAAGGGCGTTGGGCGACCCCTCGATGGATACGCGGGGCGAGGTGAGCACCACGACATCGCAGCTGCCGTAGAACGGGCCCATGTCACCGACGTGACCGAGGAAGCGCACGCAATGGTCGAGTCCGAGCTTGTCCATGCGGTGCTCGTAGGCGGCGCGTGTGACGTGCTCACCCGCAACGACGAAGGTAACATCGGGAACGCGCTGCTGGGTTGCGCGGGCGACCTTGGCGAAGAAGTCGAATCCCTTTTCGGGAGCTGGCCGAGCCGCCATTCCGACGACCGGCCCTTCGGGCAAGTTGAAGACGCGACGGGACGGGGCCAGGTCGCGGGGCGAATAGCGGTTAGGGTCGATGCCGTTGAGCAGGATATCGGAGGGGCAATCGAACCAACCGGCGATAGGGGCGCGCACGGCCTCGCAGTTGGCGAGGAACATGGCCGGGGGAGGAAAGAACGTGTGGAGCGCCAGGAGCATGGGGCGCGTGAGCGGGTTGGCGGGGCGGCCGCCGGCCCGGATGATGTAGGGGATACCCACCTTGGCAGCGATCATGCCGGCCATCGGCCAGGAGATGGCCCGGTTGCCAACGACGACATCGAAATGGTCGGACTCGGCGATGCGCAGAATCCGGCGGAAGCACGCGGGGGCCACCTTGACCCACTGCATCCAGTCACCGACCGTGCCGGCCCACGCGGCGCGGCTGGGCCCGGTCGTGGGGAAGTCGTCCATGAATACGTAGTTGAAGACGCCGCGCTCGTGCAGCGCTTCGCGGATGGGCGTGCCCGGCCCCACCACGGCGGTCACCTCGAACCCCAGGCGGATCAAGCCGCTGATGTGCTCCACGCCCTGGCGCTCCGCGCCGCCGAACGCCTCGGCCGGCATCAGGTACAATACCCTGATGGGGTGCGACGCTCGTTGCGTCGAACGCGTGTCTGCGAGTGCCGCTGCACGCATTGGAAAGCCCGACGGCTCGAGCCTGTCGATCCGAAGCGCTCTCATGGAAATTCCCCCTTGTCCGAGGCTGCGCCTCCCGAAAGCCACGTTGCGGTCCGCCCACCGGTCCTGCGCGCCGCCAGCAGCAACAGCAGTCCCACGACGGAAACGGCCAGCTGCCGGCTGCGTCGCACCAGCGCCACGCTGATCCCGATGGCAGGCGGCAAGCCCAATCCAAGACAGGCCATCAGCAGCAACAGCTCCGCGGCCCCAATCTGCCCTGGAATGAAGAACAGGGCGAACGAGGCCAGGATGAAGACGGACGACAGCACCGCGGCGTCGACGGCGGTGCCGGGCACGCGCAAGGAGACGAATACCACGTAGACCTCGCCGACCGTGATGATCCGCTCCAGAAAGTGCCAGAGGACCGCCCGGCGAAAGGCAGGGCGCAGGCGGGCGTGATCGGAGAGGACTTGGAGCACCCGGGCGACTCGCCGCGCCGGATCGACGACGCGAAGGAGCCGGGGAGCGAGGGCGAACGGCAGCCACGCGGACAGCACGGCGAGGGCGACGAGAGCCACGCCCGACAGCACGGTGGTGTGCCAGGGGGCATGGCTGACAGCGAGCAAGAGAGGAATCGTGGCCGCGGAGATGGTCAGGCCGGCCACGCCCGTGGCGACGTTGTCGAGGACGATGGCGGCGACGCTGCCGCGCACGGCGGCGGGGGTTCCTGCCGCGGAGACGGCGCGCAGTCCCTCGCCGGCAAGTCCGCCGGTGGGCAAGACGAAGTTGACGGCCTGCGCCTGCACGCGAATGAGCGACAAGCGCGCGAGCGTGGGTGCGCCCGGGTCGTCGGGAACGGCGGCGCGAAGCAGCACGCGCCAGCCTTCCGAGGCCACGACGGTCCATATCACGAAGAGCACGAGCGCGGCGGCCACGGCCGGACCCAACTGCGGGAAGGACAGGACCGCCTTGACGACCTCGTGGCGGAACCGCGCGTAGAAGACGACGGCCAGGACGCACCAGATGGCGATCACGAGCAACTGCCGACGACTCCGAGGCGTCGCCCCGGCGGTTGCCTGCCTCGTATCGGCGCCGGCGATCACAGCGCCTCCGCGGCGTGGCGTCGTTGCGGGAGAAAGGCACGAGGCGGCAAGCCGATCGCCGCACACGAGCCGGCCACGCGAAAGACCGCCTCAGCCCCTGGCACAAGTCGCCCTGGTCTGCCCGGAATGCACCGCACCCCTTTGCCGCGAGACGGCATGGCACCCCCACTTTCTTCTCCATCCAGTGCCGTCCCGGTCCCGCCGCGTCAAGGGGGCGAACGCAGTTGCGGTCCGGAGTCCCGGGTCCGACGCGGGCTCGTGGAGCATGGAATGAGTGGCCCGGCGCACGGCGCGGTGGCCGGACGGACGTGGGGGATCGCGTTGCGAAGGGAACGGCTCAGGTCCGGCGGGCCGTCGTCTTTTCTTCCTCCGTCGAGTCGGCCGCGCGACGCTTGGACGGCAGTTGCTTGGGCTCGTCGCGGGGCGCCTCCTTGTCAGCGTCGTCGTCCGTAGGCTCCGCAAGGTTCTTCTTGAACTCGCGGATGCCCTTTGCCACGTCGCCCATGACGCTGCTCACCCGGCTGCCTCCAAATATGAGCAGCACCACCATCAAGACGATCATCCAGTGCCAGACGCTGAACTCACCCATGTTCCTCCGCGCCGCCGCCTCGCACGACAGTGTCGAACCAGACCAGGTGTGGCGTACGCACCGCAACCATGGTGTCGTCTCGCCCAAGGTGCAAGCCGATCTGAGCGGCCCAAGCGTTTTGCCCGAAAACACGGCCTCGACGCCACGAAGGCCCGCCGCGGGCACGTCCCCGCGGCACTACCCGCACTTGGGATCGTCGGTCCGTGTCTGCTTGCAACAGAAGCCGGAGCTCGTGCAGCACAGATCCGTGCTCTCGGTACAGGTCATCGACCGTCGCCACGACGGGTTCTCATGCCAGGTCGACACCGCGGCCCGCTGCTCGGTCCACGACTTGAGGTCCAGGTCCAACGGCCGCTCCTTCTTCACGCGCGGGGTCGAACACCCTCCCATCGCCAGCGGCAGGGCCACCGCCAGCAGCGCTCCGAACACGGATCGTCTCAGCATGATCGCCTCGCTTCCCACGGCTGCAGGACGCCATCGCTCGGTGCGCCGCCGTGCGTCGATCTCATGGGGCCAAGCACGCGGCGGTCAAGTGGCCGACCCGCGCCGCTGGGGCAGGTCAACCGGCCTCGCAGATGGCCTGCGCGTTGCACTGGAACCCGGGGCAGCAATCCAGCGGACCGGCGCACGGGTGGCCTGCGTACCCGCACGCCCTGCATGTCTGGATGCCCCCGTCGCCCACGCACAGCATGTCGGCACAGCACGCGCCCGGCGCCACTCCGCAGGGATCGTTCACGCCAATGCAGCAGGTCGTGTCGACCTTGTCTCCCACCCGGTCGCACGACATGGCGCTGCAGCACTGCGCCGGGTCGGTGCAGCCCTCCAACGGCCCGAGGCACGAGGCGCTCGCTTCCGCATCTTCGCCCGGGGCCGTGTCGCGTGCCCCGTCGGACGGCGGGCCACCGTCTGCCTGCGTCGCCGCGCCATTGCTGCAGGCGATCCATGCAGCCGCCGGCAGCGCCACCAGATGAACGAGCCGAGCCACGAGCCGATGACGACGCAATGCGAGCATGGCGAGCCCTCCCAGCGCAAGGCGTGCCTCGGCGGCGGGCACCGGTCAACGCACGAGGCGCTTGGCGCGGCGCGATCCGAGAGCCTGTCGCGAACGGCGAGCTCGACGAATGTGCGCGACGGACGCGCTGGCCTGCGAGCCCCGCGGCCAGCGGGGAAGAGCACGCGGACCGCTCCGTTCATTTCGCGTCGGCGCCGTAGGGATTTCTCGGACGCTCCGAGCGGATGTTCCGTGACTTGACGCATCGCCGGGCCGGAGATAACCGAAGGCATCCCGCTGAGGGACAACGTGCGAGGTTCGGCATGAAGTCTACCCATATGCTCTTGATCATCGGTTCGTCGCTCTTGGTTGTGGCTTGCGCCCAGGGTGACAGCAGCAACAACAAGTACGTCACGAGCGGCAGTGGAGGAGGCGGCGGCCAGATCATCGGCGGAACGGGCGGCTCCAGCGGCGGCACGGGCGGCTCCAGCGGCGGCACGGGCGGCTCCAGCTCGGGAAGCTGCTCGGCGAGCGGCTACAAGGACGCAACGTGCGGCGCGTGCATGGAGGCCAAGTGCACGGCAGTGTGCCAGACGTGCATGGCCGACACCAACTGCACGGCGTGGCTCCAGTGCGCGGTGAACTGCTCGGACGCGACCTGCGAGAGCGGCTGCACCTCGCAGTACCCGGCCGGCGAAGCGCCCGCCCTCGCGTGGCTGGGCAACTCGGGCTGCATCTCCACGTCCTGCTCGACGGAGTGCGGCGGATCGAGCAGCGGCGGCGGCTGCGGGCTGACGACCAACGACGCCACGTGCGACGCTTGCATCGCGTCGTACTGCTGCACCCAAGGCCAGACGTGCGCCAAGGATCAAGGCTGCATCGACGTGCTCACCTGCATCCAGGGCTGCAGCTCAACCGACACGACCTGCCAGGACAACTGCATGAGCTCGAACCCCACCGGCGCATCCGAGCTCAACGACTTCGCCGGCTGCATGAACCAGAGCTGCTCGACGGAGTGCAGCGGCTGACGACCGCGCCCGCTGCTCTCAGACGGCGTCACCCGCGTATCGCTCCGGATCCTCCATGATCTGGCGCGCGATATCGAGCGACGACGCGCAGTACAATCCGTCATTGATGCGCTCGTCGAACGACCATCGGATCTTGAGCCCATCGCGGACCACGGGCTGATCGTCTTCGCCCACGAACACGCGCTTGTTGACGCGCCCCACCACGCCGAACAGCGAGCAGGTGCCGTACTCGTACAGGTGGTGCACGACCTCGTCGAGCCCGACCGAGCCGATGTTGGCGGCGAACAGGCTCGAGTACATCGGGTCGTTGGCGGTCATCGCGGCGGGCAGCAGGTTGAGCTCGTCGAGCGCGCGCACCGCGGCCACGCCCGCGCGCAGCACCGGGCCGGGAAGGCGGGTCACCAGGTTGACCTCCTTGTCCACGGCGCGCGGCTTGTCCGAGCGGCCCTCGCGCACCGAACCGCGAATGCGCGCCACGCAGTCCGCGAACGACTCGTGCGCGGGAAACACCAGCTTGACCGTTGCCAGCGCCGCGCGATCGCTCATCTCGCGCTTGGCCGCGAACGCGATGGCCACCTCGTTGCGCTGGTAGATCCGCCCGCCGGACACGAACCGATTGAGGCCCGTGCGCTCGTGCAGCGCCCGCGCACACGCCCACAGGTACAAGTGGAACAGCGTCGCACGCGCCTCGCCCTGCCGCCCCTCGTTGAATCGCTGCAACCACGGCAGCGTGCGCGTCATGTCGAGCACCATGTCGTGCAGCACGATGCTCTCGTTCCTGCCGCGCATCAGGTAGGGCATGATCGCCCGCACCGGCGACAGATTGTCGATCACCACTCCGTCACTGCGCTTGAACAGCGGCATTCGCGGCCTCCGGGAAGGTTCGAGGGGCCGCCAGCATGCGCTGTTCGAGCCGGGGAGGCAATGCTGCGGCCGCCTTGCGGCCCTTCCCCCACGCGACGAGATCCTTCGAGCCGGCCCGGCTCGTGCGCTACGGTTGCGGTGCGAGCTGTCCTGCCTTGCCCACCTGCACGAGGAATCCCATGCGCAGCTACTTCCTCTTGATGATGGGCGGCCGGACGATGATTCGAGGAGGCTTGGCGCCGGATGGCTCCAGGGAATCGCCCGCCTTGACCCACTCCGGCTGAGTGACCGTGACACTGCCGTAGTGGTAGGCAAGCTGGACTTCGCCCTTGTCGGAGCCGGTCTCGACCTGGATGGATATCTGCTGCGGATCGGCGCCCGCGGCGGGCGGGAACATACGCTCGACCGGCCCGCGCAGCTTGGCGGCGAGCACGGTGGAGTTCCCGCATAGGTGATAGACCAACGGCCGGTAGAACTGGAAGGCCGGGCCTGTCTTCTTTGCCACGTAGCGAACGACCAGCATCTCCTCGTTGGCGCGCGGATGCCAGCGCCAGACGCGGTCGATGGACACGTCGAAGCCCGGGACGGTCCGCATGCTGGCGGGCAAGACCGCCAGCAGCCTGGAGGAGAGTGCGGAGTCCACGGCCGCCTCGGGCGTGAGGATCGGCTGGGAATCCAGCGACAGGTTGACGGCTACGCTGTTCTGGGGACCGCCGCAGCAGCGGAAGCCGACGTCGGCAGCGGTTTCGGCGGGCGAGCGGCCTTGGCCGTTGGCGCAGCGGCTCTGCAGGCTGGGGTTCTTGGCGCCGCCGCCGCGCACGGTGGCGACTCCGCCCGCGCCTCCCCTTCCCCACTCGCTCGAGGTCCACTCCCAGACCGCGCCGAACATGGCTTTGACACCAAACTGGCTCGCACACGAGTCGTAGGCTCCCGCGTTGCGCAGCAAGGCCGAGGAGCCGTCGCAGACCTTGGGCTTGTACGAATTGCCGTAGGGATACGTGTTGTTCGACGGGCCCTTGCAGGCCCGCTCCCACTCGAGCTCGGTGCAGAGCCGTCGCCCGCGCGCGGCGCAAAGCTTCTCGGCGTCGTCGCGCGAGACGTTGGTCATGGGCGGCTTGGCCGGGTCGTTGGGATAGGGATACTCGTCGATGTCGAAGGCGCCGAGCTCGAGGCGGACACCGTCGAGCTCTTCGTTGCTGATGCGAGGAACCTGCTGGCAAGGAGTGCCGGCGATGAGCGTGCCGCCCGGAATCGAGATGCTCGGGCCGGGAGCGTCGGCGGCGCCGGGAGCCGCGCTCCCCACGACGGCACCCGAGGACGAATCTGCGACGGGACCGGAGGTCGAACCACTGTCCGTGGCCTTCTTGCAGCAGCCCGAGACGAGCGAGACGAGTGCGATGACCGCCGCGAGGCGACCGGACAGAACAGCGGCAAAACGTGTGGTCATGCCAAAGATCGGA
>JAJZQG010000286.1 GCA_021847645.1 Myxococcales bacterium | reverse complement strand
TCCCGTGTTCCTGTTCCTAGTTCCTAGTTGTTTTCTGCGCGATGGGCTTTTCGGATGAGCTCGAGCTTCGGGAGCAGGCCGACGCCGCGGGGACTCACGTCTACGAGCTGCTCAACGCGCGGGTGGCCGACTTGGCGATCGGACTGCCCTTCGCGGCAATGCTCACGCGCGAGCTGCACGTGCTGCCCGACGATCACGGCAACCGCTCGACCGGTGCCGACCCCTCGCTGCGCGGCATGGTCAGCGGGCTGCGCATGAGCGATACGGTGGATTCCCTCGCGCTGCTGTATCTCGCCACGGTCCAGGCCCTGGCACACGGCACGCGCCACGTGCTCGACGAGATGAACGCCCACGGCCATCACATTCACACGCTGGTGGCCACGGGCGGCGACGCGAAGAACCCGCTGTTCGTGCGGGAGCACGCGAACGCGGCGGGCTGTCGCATCGTGCTGCCGCGGGAGCCCGACGCGGTGCTGCTGGGCGCCGCGATGCTGGGCGCCGTGGCCTCGGGGCACATGGCCTCGGTCGTGGAGGCGATGGCCGCGATGAGCGGGACCGACCGGGTCATCGAGCCGTCGGGCGGCGCGGTCGTCCGCTACCACGAGGCCAAGCACCGGGTGTTCGTGCGCATGTACGAAGATCAGATGACCTATCGCGCGATGATGGAAGCAGGCGGATGACGGAGGTATACGGCAGGGATGCGTCGACGTGACTTCATGCTGGGGCTCGCGATAGCGGCTGGGCCGTGGGGGTGCAAGAAAAGCGGGTCCGCTGCGGAAGCGGGCGGCAAGCCGCGAATCGCGGTCATTCCCAAGGGCACCACGCACGAGTTCTGGAAGACGGTGCACGCGGGCGCGGTGAAGGCGTCGCGCGAGCTGGGTGTCGACATCGTGTGGAAGGGGCCGCTCAAGGAAGACGACCTGAAGGATCAGATCGAGCTGGTGCAGAGCTTCGTGGCGCAGAAGGTCTCGGGGATCGTACTGGCGCCGCTGAGCGACAAGGGGCTGGTCAATCCAGTGAAGGCCGCGCGCGACGCGGGCATCCCCGTGGTGATTTTCGATTCGGACTTGCAGGGCGGCGCGCACGAGAGCTTCGTGGCGACGGACAACGTGGCGGCCGGGCGCATGGCCGGCGAGCAGCTGGCCAAGCTGGTGGGCGAGACGGGCAGCGTCATCCTGCTGCGCTACCAGGAGGGCTCGGCGAGCACCACCAACCGCGAGCAGGGGTTCCTGGACGCGATCAAGGCGCACCCGGGCATCCGCATCGTGAGTGACAACCAGTACGGCGGCGCCACGACCGAGTCGGCGTTCTCCACCAGCGAGAGCCTGCTGGCCGCGCACAAGGCCGCGGCAGGCGAGGTCGGCGGCGTGTTCGCGCCCAACGAGTCCACCACCTTCGGGATGCTGCTGGCCCTGCGCAAGGCCGGCCTGGCAGGCAAGCTCAAGTTCATCGGCTTCGACGCCTCGGACAAGCTCGTGCAGGCCTTGCGCGAAGGGCACCTCGACGCGCTGGTGCTGCAGGATCCGATGAACATCGGCTATCTGGCGGTCAAGACCATGGCGCACGTGCTCAAGCACGAGCCGGTGCAGGCGCGCGTGGATACCGGCGCCACGCTCGTCACGCGCGACAACCTCGACACGCCCGCGGTCAAGCAGCTCGTCCAGCCCGATCTCAAGCCCTGGCTGGGGTAGGCAGCCCATCGTCGATGCGACTGGTCGTCCACGGAGTCTGCAAGTCCTTCGGCGCGACCACGGCGCTGTCCCGGGTCGATCTGCAGGCTGACAACGGCAGCGTGCACGCGATCGTCGGCGAAAATGGGGCTGGCAAGAGCACGCTGATGAAGATTCTGGCGGGCGAGTTCGGCCCCGACGCCGGCGAGATTCTTCTGGACGGCACCCGGTTCGCGCCGCGATCGCCACGCGATGCGCGCCGGGCCGGCGTGGCGTTCGTTTCCCAGGAACTGGCGGTCTGCCCCCACCTGACCGTGGCCGAGAACATCCTGCTGGGACGCGAGCCCACGCGCTGGGGGCTCGTCGATCGGCTCGAGGCGCACCGCATCGTCGAGGCAGCTCTCGTTCGCGTCGCCGGAGATCGACGTCCTGCCTGGCTGCGCGCCGAGCTGCCCGTGGCCGAGCTGCCCGTGGCGGGACGTCAGCTAGTCGAGATCGCCCGCGCGCTCGCCATGCCGTCGGGCGCCTGCAAGGTGCTCATCCTCGACGAGCCCACCAGCTCCATCGGGCGTGAGGATGTCGAGCGGCTGTTCGAGACGATCCGGGGCCTGCGGTCCGGCGGCGTGACGGTGCTGTACATCTCGCACTTTCTCGAGGAGGTCGTGCGTGTCGCGGATCGGTACACGGTGCTTCGCGACGGCGCGAGCGTGGCGCACGGCGAGATGCAAAGCGTCACCGGGTCCGATCTCGTGGAGAAGATGGCCGGCCGGCGCATCGAGCAGATGTATCGGCGCAGCGCGCGGCAGCCGGGCGAGGTCGTGCTGGTGCTCAACCGGGTGGCGGGCGAGCACAAGCCGACGAGCGCGAGCCTGGAGCTTCGTCGCGGCGAGGTGCTGGGCATCGCGGGGCTGGTGGGCGCCGGGCGCACCGAGCTGGTGCGCGCGATCTTCGGGCTGGACCCGGTGCGATCGGGGCGCATTCGCGTGGGCGCCGTGGAGGGTCGAGCCTCGCCGCGGCAGCGCCTTGCCCAGGGCGTCGGCCTGCTCAGCGAGGACCGCAAGGGCGAAGGGCTCGCGGCCACGCTGTCGGTCGCGGAGAACCTCGCACTCTCTCGCCTGCCCGCGACCGGCCCGCTGGGATTCCTCACGCCCGCGCGTCTGGCGTCGCTCGGACAACGCTGGATCGACGAGCTGGGCATCAAGGTCCGCGAGCCGCTGCAGCCCGTCGGCGAGCTGTCCGGCGGCAACCAGCAGAAGGTCGCCCTCGCCAGGCTCATGCACCACGACGTCGACGTGCTGCTGCTCGACGAGCCGACGCGCGGCATCGACGTGGGAAGCAAGGCGCAGATCTACGCGATCGTCGATGAGCTCGCGTCGCGCGGCAAGGCCGTGATCCTGGTGTCGAGCTACCTGCCGGAGCTGCTGGGCATGTGCGATCGAATCTGCGTGATGCGTCGCGGCGAGCTGGGCGAGGCACACGCCGTGTCCGCGTGCACCGAGCTGTCCCTGCTTGAAGAAGCGACGGGAGCGTTTGCATGAAGAGCCTGCTCAAGCGCCCCTGGTTCGGGCCGCTGGTCGCGCTGATCGCGGTCTATGCGCTGTTCTGCGGTTTGAGCCCGGACACGTTCCTGGGCACCGCGAACCTGGTGACCATGGCGCGCCAGACCGTGGTGGTCGCGATCGTCGCGGTGGGCATGACGCTGGTGATCGTGCAAGGCGGCATCGACTTGTCGGTGGGCTCGGGGGTGGCGCTGGCGACGGTGGTGATTGCCTCGCTGCTGCGCGCCGGGGCGGGCCCGTGGACAGCGGCGATGGGCGGCATCGGCGCCCTGGCGCTGGCCGGCCTGCTGACCGGGTTGCTGATCACGCGGCTGCGCGTGACACCCTTCATCATCACGCTCGGCGGGATGAGCGTGATGCGCGGCCTGGCCAAGGGCCTGGCCGGCGAGCAGAAGATCGACGCCGACCCGCGGGGGCTGGACATGCTGCTGGCGCCTCCCGCGCACGCGTGGATGCTGGTACCGCCGGGCGTATGGATCGCGATCGCCATAGCGCTGCTGGCGGGCGCCATGCTCACCTACACGCGCCTGGGGCGTCACATCTTCGCGGTCGGCAGCAACGAGCAGACGGCGCGGCTGTGCGGCATCGACGTTTCGCGCGTCCAGGTCCTGGTCTACGTATTGGCGGCCGTGCTCACGGGCGTGGGCGGCGTGATGGAGTTCTCCACGCTCACGGTGGGCGACCCGACGGACTCGCTGGGGCTGGAGCTGGACGTGATCGCTGCGGTGGTGATTGGCGGCGGATCGCTGTCGGGCGGCGAGGGCTCGATTCGCGGCTCGTTGATCGGAGCGCTGTTGATGACCGTGATCAAGACGGGGGCCACGCACCTCGGATTGCCCAACTGGGTGCAGGAGATCGCGACGGGCGTGATCATCGTGGGCGCGGTCGCGCTGGACCGCGTGCGCCGCCGTCGGTGAGAATTCAACGCAGGGGCGCAGAGCCGAGCCTGTCTGCGTCTCCGAGCCTCAGCGTCTCTGCGTTTTCTTCTCCCCCGGCCGTATTCCTGCGCCGGAAAAGAGGACGTTTGCGTCCGGACGTGGTTCAATCGCCGATTGGCGGCGTTGCGCCGGCCTCATGAGCGGCCCCGCCGCGACCCACGTGTGGACGGGAGGAGTTGAATGGCGTCTCGTACCGAAAAAATGCAGGACGTGCTCCGCGGCCTCCGGAGCGCTTCGTCGGACATCATTGGCGCGGCCGTGGTGAGCATCGACGGCTTCGTGGTGGCCTCGGTGCTGCCCACGGAGATCGACGAGGAGCTGGTGTCCGGCATGGCGGCGGCCATGCTCGGCGTCGGCGAGCGCATCTCGGCCGAGCTGATGGGATCGGCCATGGAGCAGACCTACGTGCGCAGCGAAAAGGGCTACGTGATCCTCAACGCGGTCGGCGCCGACTCGGTGGTAGTGGTGCTCACGACCAAGGAAGCGAAGCTGGGCTTGGTGTTCATCGAGGTCAAGCGCCGCTGCGCCGAGCTCGCCAAGATCGTCTGATGGAAGGGCGCAAGGTCCTGCTCGCGGGAGTGTTGCTGCTGGGCGCGGCGGATCTGGCCGTGCTCGACCTGCTGGCCGCTCCGGCCTGGGTCGGCTCTGCCTCGCCCGCGGCGCCCCTGCGCCATCCGTCGGCCTTGCCTCCTCCCTCGCCCGTTGTGCCCGCTGCCTCGGCCTCCCGCGCGACCGGTGCCGCACCATCCATCGCGCCCACGGCCCTGACCGCGAGCGCGTCGTCCTCTGCAGCGGCCTCGACGAGCGCGGCCGCGGAGCCGAGCCAGCCGTCCGCTGCGTTGCCGGGCGCCCCCAAGCTGGCCGCGCTGCTGTTTCAAAAGGGCTCTGCCCTGCTGACGCCGGACTCGGTCGACGTGCTGATGCGGGCGTCGCGCTTTCTGAAGGCGGCGCCGCAGGCCGCGTTGGCGATTCATGGGTATGCGTGGCAGGACGACGACGATCCGCAGCGGGATCTGTGGCTGAGCGAGAAGCGCGCCGAGGTGGCCGCGAAGTTCCTGGTCGCGGTGGGCGTGGATCGCGGGCGGCTGCGGACCATGGCCCACGGCAGCGCCGACCCTGTGGAACGCAGCGGCAACGCCGAAGCCTTGGCGCACAACCGTCGCGTGGAGCTGGTATTCGAAGCGAGGACCTCTAGCCGATGACTGCGCTTCAGATGATCTATGTCCTGTCGGTCGCAGGCGCGTTGTTGTTCTTCCTGGCAGGTTGGCTGGCCAGGACGCCTCGCAAGCCAGCGGCGCTGCCCGCGTCGCCCGAAGCCTCGCCGGAGGCCGCGACGCTCGAGCAGGAGCGACAGAAGCGCGAGGTCGCCGAGGCCAGCGTGCAGCGCCTCGAATTCGCGCTGCTCGACGCCGAAAAGAGGGAGAAAGAGGCTCGGGAGCAGCAGGCCTCGGATGCGGCGCGAGCCGACCAACTCCGGGCGGACAAGGAGCATGGGGTTGCCGAGCTCGAGCGCAGTGCACAACAACTGGCGCGCGAACGCGAGCGCGCCCAAGGGTTGGCCAGCGAGCTCGAGGCGCTGCGCAAGGCTTCCGCGACGGCCCGCCCGGACAAGGCCGACGACGAGGCTGCGCACAAGGCGCTGCAAGAGGCCCGCGACGCCCAAGGGAAAGCCGAAAAGGCCCTCGAGGACGCCGTTCGCGCACGTGACGAGGCGACGCGTTCGCGCGGCGACGCCGTGCGCGCGCGGGACACGGCGACGCGCGATCGGGATCGGGCGATGCGTGAGCGCGACGAGCTACAGAAGAAGCTGGCGGAAGCGATCGAGGAAGGTCGCGCAGCGCTCGACAAGGCGCGAGCCGAGGCCGTGGACGCAGCCAAGTCCCTCGAAGCCGAAAAGCGCCAGCTCGAGCAGCGTCTTGCCCAGTCCCTCAGCGAAGCCGACAGCGCCGGGGCAACTCGCGCCGAGCTTGCCGCCGAGCGCGAGCAATCCGCCCGCCAGCTCGCGCGCATCGCCGAGCTCGAGACCGACGCCGCTCGCGTCGAAGAGATCCGCTACGAGAACGAAGAGCTGCAAGTGCGCCTGGAAACCGCGTCGAGCTACGTGCTCAAGACACGCAAGGAGATCGCCGAGGCCAAAGCCGCGCTGCAGCAGACCCAGAGCCGTCTCGACGAAGCGCTTGCCAAGGCTGCCCGCGTGCAGGAGCTCGAGCAGAAGCTCGCCACCTTGTCGCAACCAGGCGAGAGCGCGTCCACATCGCGCGAGCTCGACGAGGCTCACGACCAACTGCGCGAGCTGCGCATCAAGCTGCAAACCGTGGAGGGGAAGGCGGCTGAAGCGGACCGGCTCGCCGAGGAGAACACGCGGCTGCGCGAAGACGTCTCCGAGATCGAGGAGCTGCGCGAGGGCGTGCTCGAGCTCGACAACGTCAAGGGCGAGTGGAAGCAAGCCCGCGTGCAGGTCGACACGCTCACGCGCCGCATCGCCGAGCTCGAGCAGTCGCGGCTCGATCAGCAGGAGCTCGACGCCAGGCTGCAGGAGCTCAAGGCCGTCGAGCAGGATGCGGCCCGGCTGCGGGATCGCGTGCGCTTCCTCGAGGCGATGGTCTACGCCGCCGGTATGGACACCGACGAGGCCGCACCGTCCTCGCGCCAGATCGACTCGGGCACCACCGCGGGCAACTTCGAGGCGTGCCTCGAAACGCTCGTTCGAAAAGGCCCCAGCCGAAGTGTCGTGCTGGCCGACGACGGCGGGCTGATGGTGGCCGGTGCGGGCGACGAGGCTCCGCACGAGTCGATGGCAGCGGTGTCGGGTCTTGCCAGCGAGCTCGCCAACAGGACCACCAGCCTGCTTCCTTTCTCGGACGTGCAGGAAGTGCACGTGCGCGACGCCAGCGAGCTGGTGTTCACGTGCCGGCTATTTCGCACCGAAGAGGGCAACTTCGCGGTGGCTTCCCTGGGCCGCGGCTCGCCCGCTTCCGACGACGTCGACCGGGCGGTGAGCCTGGTTGCGCAGGTGATGTACTCGACCGGCCCCCGCGCGACGGCCGACGACCAAGCCGACAGCAGGCAAGACAGCGACCGTTCTTGATCCAAGTCCGATCGAGGCTTTCCGCGTGGGCCCGCGCGGCCACATAGCGCCCCCCCGGCGGACGCCTTGTCCCGATAGCTTCACGTACGTGAACCTGGGGCCGGTCGAATGCTGCGAGCCGCCAGCATCTCGCGGGGTTCTCCGCATCCCTCGCTGCCGGGGTGCATTGCGCTGGCCCCGGCCGGGCGGTAGCGTAGCCGCAGTCCCATGGGCAAGAAGGCCACCCTGGCACGCCGCACCACCAGGCGGGAAATGCGGGGAACTCCACTCACCACCGATGAATGTGATTTTTCTCCGCAAGAACGGCGGCTACGAAGGCGTTGCGTATCACAAGCGCTCCCCCGGTGACTTTGGGCTGACGCCGCCCGCGTCTCCCCGTCCCGACAAGACCCTCTGCGACGAGGCCGGCGTCACGCACCGCGCAGAAGCCGACACGCTCTTCGCTCTGGCCATCGAGGGCGGCCTCGCAAGTGAGGCGTTCGCCGTGCCCGGGTTCCCCAAGCAGCTTTGGGTTGTCGCCGACGATGGCCGGGGGTTCTACCCGGCTCGAGCCTTGCGCTGAGCCCGAACGAGCCAAGGTCGCTGTTCGGAGCCCGAGACGTCGCTCCGGGCGCTCTCGCCCTGCGCAGCCCTGGTCGGAAAGCCACGCCGCGGACGAGAAGCTCACGTCCAGACCCCATCCGCCGCCCGAAGACCGCCCCCAACCGAGGCCAAGACCCCGGAGCAGAGACGATTGGACCGCGAGGCGAGAGGCTTGGCCCCCCCCGGGCGACGCCGAGACCCCCCCTTCCAATCTCAAGACCGGAATTCTTCGATGTTTTCGTGGGTAGGCCGATGGCGCGAAGGCTCGCACCTACCGGTTGGGCACCGGCACCGGGGCACCGGATGGCGTCGCGCCGGCGGGCGGATTGTCAACGACGTCCTGCTCGGAGGCGGCTGTGCGCTTGAGCGTGGTCAGCCCGAGCATGAGCTGCTCGCGGACATTGAAGATGGGTCGCAACGTGGTGCCCCAGTCGCGGAACCAATCACGCAGGTCTTCGAGCGCTTCGCGCTGCTCCAACTGCGCCGTGCGCACGACCTCGGGATCGACCGCCGTCGTCGCGGGCTGGGCGTTGCCCTGCTGTACGGAGTCAATCATCTCGCGAATCTGCTTGATCTTGGCGGCATTGAAGCCGCGCTTCGAGACGGCTTCGTACACTGCCTTGGCGTGGGGCTGGTTGCTGTTCTTGAGACCTTCGACGCGGTTGCACAGCCCTGTCATCGAGTCGAGGACGCCGAGTCCGAGGGGCTGCTGCTTCAGATCCTTGAAGAAGCCGGCCACGAATGCGTCTCGCTGGTCGCGCGGCACGACCCTCGGAATGATATCGCGAATGCGTGGGAACCAACGGTTCTCCTCATGATCAATCGCGCGCAGGACGGGCAGATCGACGCCCGTCAGATTCGCGCCCACGTCGCTCTCGACGAAGAAGTGATCGACGGGACGGTCCAGCCCATTGGCCTTCTTGAACAGGTCTCGTCCGATCTGGTGCTCTTCCGCCGAGTAGCCTTCCTTCATCGCCCGGACGGCGAAGATGGGGCGAATGACGACCGTGAGGAACTTGCGAACGCTGTCGAGGAACGCCTGGTCCTCCGAATTGAGCGCGTCGGGCTCGGGCTGCTCGGGGGCAACAGGCTGGGAGAAGACGGCGGGGGCGTTCGGCTTCGATGTATGTTTGGGCATAGATTCGTCCTTTGCTTCGGCTTGAGCCCAGGGTGCGTGATGGTGGAAGCGGCGAGAGGATAAGGCGGACGTCGGGGATTGTGAAGTTCGTTATAGGCCACGGGTTGCCGGTTGCCGGTTCCGGGGCGGGGGCAAGCGCGCGCGCCGAACCCGTCGCCTGAGAGGCTGTTCAACTGGCAGGCGGCTGGACACACGTCCGCCCGCCGGGTATCGCTCCTCTCCAGCCTGCCGGGGGTCGCTTCGCCATCACCCAGCACGCCAATCGCAGCGCCCGTCCGCCCCGGGCCGTCCGGTGCTGCAGCAATCCTCACGGAGCCGAAGCCTATTCGCGCCATCCTCGAGTCGATGGGCCTGCCGTCCACACCTCCCATGCCGGCGCGTGCGAGGTACCCGTCGCTGTTGGACGACTCGCAGCTCGCGGCTGCGTAGGTTCTCACAGGCTGTTTATTCGGCAGGCTGCTGCAGACACACGTCCGCCCGCCGGGTATCGCTCCTCTCCAGCCTGCCGGGTGTCGCTTCGCCGTCACCCACCAGGCCGATCGTAGCGCCCGTCCGCCCCGGGCCGTCCGCTGCTGC
>JAJZQG010000285.1 GCA_021847645.1 Myxococcales bacterium | reverse complement strand
CTCCACGCTCCACGCTCCACGCTCCACGCTCCACCCCTCACCCGCACGCGCACGCGCACGCCCACGGCCTGTACGCGCGTCTACCCGAGCCGCTCAATCAACCCCGTCAACATCGCCGACACGCGGCCCGCGAGGCATTTCAGTTGTTCGGCGTCGTGCCGTGGCCCGATATCCATGGCGAGCAGCAGATCCCCCGCGGCCGCCACTTCCGCGCACTCGCCGCGGCTCTCCGCGAATCGCTGGCGCTTCGATGCGGCGCCCCGGCGGTTCGCTCCTTCCGCTAGCAACAGGACCGTGTTCGACGCAGACCGCAGTAGGTGATCGGCGATGTTGCGATGACCGCGCGGGATCTGTGCCGCGATCTTGTTGGCAAGCGCGGCCAACTCGCAGGCGATGCGGTAGGCGTCGAGCTTATCGTGGGGAAACGCGCCGGGTGCCCCGCCATCGGGGGCGTGCGCGTGCGCGTGCGGGTCAGAGGTCGGCCGTGGCGCGTGGGCGTGGGTGGTGTCGTCGTGGCTGTCCTTGCGAATCACAGGCGCGTCGGTTTCGGGCTTCATGCCCACCAGTCGGCCACTGCCAGGTCCATGTGGCGCGAATTCGACCTGTCCCGAGCTCCGCGCCTGGACCGCGGTCCGTTTGGGCCGCTGTGTGTAGCGCTCTGGTTGGCCGACCAGGACTTGGGCCGGTACGACCAGCGGAACGGCTGACTGCTCTGGTTGTGCCAGATCATGTAGTCGTACATCTTCTTGATCAGCTCGTCGGCGCACGTAAACGAGCCCCGTCGGAGCACACGCCGCTGGATGATCCCGAACATGCACTCGACCTGGTTCACTGCGCGCGCCCTGTCGGGCGTGCTCGTGGTCCTCACTGTACTCGCAGGCTCGTACAGTTCGGATCAGCCACGAGGCGTGCTTCGGCGTGAAGTGGCGCTTCCATTGTGGATGGTCGTTGAACCAGTCTTGAACGTCATCGGTCTTGTGCGCGAACAGCTTGTCGCACACGATGTGGCCGCGCCCGTGCGGGTGACAGGTCGCCACCACGTCGAGCAACTCGACCAAGGTCAGACCGTCATGGCCCTCGGGCATGAACCGAACTGTACGAGCCTGCGAGTACACTGAGGTCCAAGAGCACGGCCGAGCATGCGAGGCCGCGCGCAGTGAAGCCGAAGACCTTGCCGCGCCGGACGTCGAGCGCACCCATGAGCGTCAGCGTGCCGTGCCGCTTGTACTCGAATTCCCTGCGCACCGGCGCTCCAGGTGCCATCGGGATATCCGGACACAGGCGCTCGAGGATCTGCCCCCCGGTCATCTCGTCGACGCAGATGATGTGCTCGTCTTGGGGAGCATCATAGTACACGTGAAGGACGTCATCGCGCTTGGCTCGGAATTCGTCGTCCTGCGAGGTTGGCCACATCTTCTGACGGTGCGGCTGCAGGTCGGCGTCACCAAGGATCCGTCGGACGCTCGACTCGCTGAAGTCAAAGTCCACGTTCAATGACTCCAGGTGCGCGGTCAGTAGGCCGGCAGACCAATGCGTTACAGGCACGCCCACGTCGGACGGATTCCGGCGAGCCTCGGCCACTACCCTCGCGGCGTCCGCGGCCGAGAGACAGAGGGCGGGCGTCCCGAGCGTGGGGCGTCCGCGAGCTTTTCCGACGGCGACTCACACCTGAACCGCTTCTTCCATTTGCGCGCGGTGCGGTAATCGACGCCGACCAACATCGCGACATCGGCGGTCGCCACGCTGTCGGCGAACAGCAGAACAGCCTGACCACGCCTGGCGATCCGCTGCTCGGTGCTCGGCAGCCTGACAATGGCTTCGATCTTCTCACGCTCTTCCGCGCTCAACTCGAGGGCTTCCGCCCTCGGGCCACGGTGCGGTCGGCCTGCCCAAGACGTCGCATCGATCATGCGATCCGCGCTATATCGTCCAGGCTACTAGGGCCAAAGTTTTTGGCGGCTGGAAATAGGCGTATCGTCGTGCGCGGAGATACCGTTGTAGTGCGGATACCAGGAGCCACCGATGTTGTTCCTGATGACCGACCGATCAATCCGAATGTTGCCCTTGTGATCGTTGCTCACGAAGAAGATGGCGCTGCCGTACGCATTCACCTGGTTGTGTTCGGTGCCCGTGCCGCGGCGGAACGACGCCGTGGCGCACGATACGGCATGCTTGTCGCAGGCTGTGCCCACCGTGGACCCGGCCCCGCCAATGCCAAGGCCAACGTACCCACCCAAGAAAAGCAAGATCAACAGGGTTCTGAGGGCGGCATTGGACTTGCGGCTCCCCATGGCATGCGGCGCCTCGCGTTCGAGGTCACGCCCGGAGGTCTCGGCGCCACCGTTACCGATCAGGCCGCACGCCCGGGCGGCGAGGCTGACTCCGTCTTCGCCTCGCTCGGCGCTCACCGGGGACCAGTGCCTGATTTTCGCGACATTTTGCGAGGCAGCGGGTTGGACATCGGCAAGATCACCGTTGACCGGAACGGTTCGACGCGAGAAGTGCCGGGCATGGTCTTCAAGCGCCATTCAGAATGGGCGCCCGACCGTGAAAGACCGCTCGGTCGCGTACCTTTGCAAGTGACATAGCGTAGGTGATGGCCATCCTGCCAATCCTTGCGCCGGATATTGCTATTCGCGAAACATCAATCATCCGAAACGAATGCAGCGGAGCAGCTGGCCCGCTTGAGCCGTGAGTCGAACAATGATACTGAACGGCAGAGCCGAGCAGCGGTGACTGCCGGACGAAGGCGAATCAAAAGAGCGATTGTCGAAGAGCAGGGGAAACCAGGTCCTTGGACGGGATATTGGCCGAGCTGCAAGGAGGTCTTTCGGAAGCCACTACCTTCCACGAGCTCGGGGAGGCCGTGCTCGGTACCGTTCAAGAGGCCGTTGGCGCGAGCTCCACGAGCTTCCTCCCCATGTTTCCGGGGTCCTTCTCCGCGGTACTGCCGATGGGAAGCAGCGACGAGTTCCCGACCGAGCAGCTGATGGAGGGTGCGAGACACGCGTTCCCCTTGATCGAGCGCGACTGGCAACCAACGACAGCGTTCTTCAGGGATCCCGTGCACACCTTCGACATGAATGCCGTCCTGCCCTGGACGCGCCTGGAGCGCATGGAGGTCTATCAGACGTACTGGCGTCCATGCCGACTCGAACGCCAGCTCCTTGCCTTTCTGGGGAGTCCGACGATGCCCCTGGGTGTCATATGCCTCGCCCGCGGCAAGCGGAGCCGCGGTTTCTCCCAGGCTGACGTCGCGCTGCTCGACAGGGTGAGGCAGCTGACCGAACCTGCTCTGGCATCGCTGGCAGCCGAAGCGGCCCATAGCGAGACTTCCTGCGTGCTGGCCGCGCTGGCAGAGGGACTGCCCACGCCGTGCGCGTTGCTCGACGAAGCGGGGCGGGTATTGTGGCTCAATGACGAGGCGGCGCGGCGCACCGGGACCGAGGCGACCCGGATTGGACTGACCTGCATCCTGGGCAAGCAACCGAGCATGGCGTCGCAGTGGCACGAGGCGATCGCCGAATGCCTGCGGCGCGGCGGCGGGCCCGGCTGGTGCATCGGACGGCTTACGATCAGAGAGATTCGGTGTCCCGATGGGCGCCTCGTCTATCTGGTGGTGGACCCGGAGCCCGTTCGCGTTCGGGGCAGCTCGCTTTCTGCCAGGGAATGGGAGGTGGCCCAACTGGCCGCCCGCGGATTCGCAATCATCAACATCGCCGCCCAGCTCGGCCTCTCCGACGGTACCGTGAGAAACCATCTCAAGAACATCTATCGGAAGATGGGTGTCCGCTCCCGCGCGTCGCTCGCCGCCACCATCCTGGGCTGGTAGCCGTTGAAACCTGCCCCATTTGGGACATGGAAGCCGTGGGCAGGCTCGTGAGAGACTGGCAGACGCCAGGTTGGACTGGCTGCCTGATGCCGCAAGATGACGGCGCTGGCCTGCTCACGACCACGGTTCCGGGTGGGCGAGGAGAATGCCCGAAATGCCTCTACAGCTTCGCAGACTCCGACATGCTTTCGCCTTGTGCGTGGTCGCCCATCCAGTGGTGGCGTGGTCGCCCGATGCATGGGGCGACGATTGGGGGCCTTGGAGGAGCGCCGACGAGGACCCCACCTCATGTCTGCACTACGCCTACAAGCAGAACGGCGGGAGCATGCCTGGGGAGTGGCTTTTCTACTACCGCTTCCGCAACGCGTGCAGCAGCCCCCTCAAGGTCGACTACCGGGTTGTCTCTGAAAAGAAGGGGGGCACCGAGTATCCCTCAACATGGATTCCGATCGAGCTCGGTCCGCAGGAGGAACGCGCCTCAGGCGGCTATTGGACGGTCGGCGTACGCATTCTCCGTGTCGAAGTCCGCACCAGCGGTGGTTCCCAATCGGGCGGCGGTCCGGGAACGGGGGACTCCGCAAATACATACCGGTGCTCGCTGGGTGTGTGTTGTGTTCCCGGAGCCGAGGTGGCACTCACAAGCTGCCAATGCCCCTCCAACACAATGCCGCGCAGCGCAGGAACCTATTCCAAGGTATGCGAGTGCGGCAAAGGCACCTCCTGGGACGAGGAGCGGAAGGAGTGCGTCGGCCACGCCGTGGTGGTGCCACCCAGGGCGAGTTCACAGACCGAGGAGCCAGAGCCAGAGCCCGGCATTTCCCCAGACGATTCGGGGAACCAAGGTGGGACGGGCGAGCGGCCGGATGGGATGGTATCAGACTCCGGTGCTCCCGCCGGGATCCGGCTGAGCGAGGACCTCGAGCGAAAGAAGAAGGATCTGAACGAGGCCTCGGCGACAATGCAAGCAAATGCCCAGGATGCGGGAGCGGCCATGGCCGCAGTCGCCGGGTCGGACTTCATGAGCAATGCGCGGACCAAGAAGCTCTCGATGCGCATGCAAGTGCAACTGGGTTTGGGGCTCATGGCAGCGCCGGTCTACTCCAATTCGAAAGCAGGTACGGCTGACGGTGTCTCGAAGGAATCCACCTCCGATTCGGGCGCCGTGGCGGGATTGGGGGCCTTCATTGGCGTCGGGTTCTCCCCGGTGTACGGCACTTGGGGGTCGCTTAGACTCGCCGTGGATGCGGCCGGCGGGGGTGCGCCCATGATGGGCGGCAGCTCCGCCTTCACACAAGTCGATGCCATGGGCCGCGGCGCAATTGGCCCTGAACACGTCATCCAGTTGGAGATCGACGGTGGGATCGGCTACCGCACGCTCGTGTCCAAGCAGAATCCCGCCGGAATCTCGGACGATATAGCGTCGGCCAGGTACCGTTACTATCGCTTCGGTGCGGGACCCAGAATCTGCCTCAGCAAGGCACATGAGCCGGCGGAGGGCTACTGCGACGGATCCCTCGAGTTCAAGCTGCTCCTGGACCTTCCGGACTATCTCGCTTTGAACGAGCCGATGCCGAAAGTGCTCCGGGCATCGTTCATAGGACGAGGCTATGGCAACATCGCCCTGGAAGCGGGCCTGAGCTATCCGGTTGCGGGCGCTCCCCTGTACAGCTCGCCGGAATCCAAAGCGAAGTACTGGTTCTTGACGTTCGGACTCGATTTCGATCACGCGCTGTGAGGAAGACGCGATGAGCAGACCATTCAAGCTGGTTGTTGCGGCAGCGGCGGCCCTGGTGACCGCGTCGTCCGGCTGTAGCCCCAAGAGCACGCTCTGGAGTGTCGAGGAGTGCCGGATTCAGCAGCAAGACTTCGAGACCACTACCAACACCTTCAGCTCCTGTTCGGCGGACTATGTGGCAATTTCCTCGCCCGACTCCCTGATTCTCAAGCTCTACTTCGGGCCAGGAGCGGACGCTTCGGAGGACGTGCCTCTGGCGATCACGGTCCGCGGGACCAGCGAGATGCGGACGGACCAGACAGTCAGCAGCGATCTCTGCGCGATCGCAGCTAGCGATCCCTGTCTTGAGTTTCGGTACCAGGGCAAGACGATGACGGGCTCTGTGTCCTTGGACAAGGTGTACGTCAGTGGCAACGGAGACGGCGAGCCGTCGAGCGTCCTCTGGTTCGAGGGCACCTTGGACCTCAAGTCGAGCTCCGGGGCGACGCTCAAGGGCAAGTTGAAGGTGACAGCGGTAGGCGGCGGATAAAGGGGTGTACGATCTGTCACACGGTCTCGGCGGACGGCATCACGTTCGTGATGGCGCCAGGCGAGGCGATCGCAGACACCCCGACCAACACCTTGGATCTCGTGGCGGAGCGTGAACCCGGTGTCGTCAAGCGACTGCGGGCTGCGGCTCATGCCCGGCGGCTGGTCGTCGGCGAAGATGCGGGAATCTTCGATTCTGAGCGCGGCGCGCTCGACCTTGCCGCTGGGGTCGTCGAGTTGACCCGCGACCTCGGCGTCGAGGGCGCGGTGCTAGAGCGCGATCACCCGCCCGCAGTCGCGGATCGTGAGCCCGGGCGCGATGCCGTGGCATCCGGGAAAGTCCGGGTCGATGCTCTTCGAAGCATCCGAATCCAGCATGGTGCCGGCAAGGCGTGGAAGGTGCGATGGCCGGTTTGCGATGCCCACCACTCCGGCGCGACCCTGACGTCGTGGAACGTGCGGTAGCTCGATTCCGAGCGTATTCCGCGCGGCGGGCGTTCGTGTGGGCAACCGAGGCCGGCGTCGGGTCAGTTGCACACCGAGGCGTCGAGGAATCCGCACTTCTTGAAGACGCAGGTCAGTCCCAACACGCAGTCGTCGTCTAGGCCATTGATCGCACAGGCACCGCCGAGCTCTCCCTGATCGACGCACGTGCCTCCGTTGCAGTACTGGCCCATGAGGCAGCTCATCGACGAGGAGCAGGAGGCGCCAGGCACGTAGGGGGCGCACGTGCCCTGGTCGCATATGAGGCCGTTGCCGCACCTGGAGTCCATCCCGCAACTCTCACCCTGGCTTGCGAACACTGGCTCTGCGCAGGTGAATTGGACACAGGCCAGTCCCCGCACGCACTGCCAGTCGGCCTGGCAGCTCTCGCCGGCGCTCTTGCTGAACTCCCCCGAAGGCGTGCACTTGCCGCCAGAGCACAGCGAGCGGTCGTTGCATTCGTCGGTGACCTGGCAGGCCGCCCCATCCGCCGTGGTCTTCGCGCACGTCCCCTTGTTGCACCACAGTCCGGAGGCGCAGTCAGCGTTCTTCTCGCAGCTCCCGCTCTCCGCGACCAACGATGCGCATTGCCCGCAGCTATAGGTCCCGACGACCGACTTGCAGTAGCCGGACGCGCATTGGAAGGACGCTGCGCAGGCGGTGCCGTCGGCAAGGGTCCCGGTGGCAGGGCAGCTGGTGTCCGCGCTCACGTCCTGCAACAGGCAGGTCTCCGTGCTATAGGCCTTTGTAGCGAGCCACACGGCACCCGCGGTCATCGCCGTTCCCGGGAGTTGGGCCTCGTTCATGCAGGCCGCCTTCTCGACCGCTACGCAGGAGGCTTGGGACTTGAAGTAGGCCAGAGAGGTGGTGCATCGCGCCCGGTAGGCGCAAAGGGTCGTTGCGAACGCGTCGCATGTCGCGTCGAGGTCGTCCCCGTTGTGAGATGCGCAGTCTCCCGCTTGCGTGCCTCCGCCGGTCCCAGCTTCGCCGCCCGCTCCACTCTGACCCCCCGTTCCTTCCGGGGGCGGGCCGTTCGAAGAGGAACCGCTCGAGCTGCAGGCTACGAGCGCGCTGGCAAGCAAGACGATGAGGGCGACGCGGTTCAATCTCATGGTTCACTCGGATGTCGGGTGGAAGAAGTTTGCGGCGATGATGTCGAGCTGCCGCGTGTTGATACCAGAACCTCCGTTCGGGCGGAAGAGCTCGCTTGGTACCGTTCCGGCAAGTGTGACCGGATCCAGTCGTGCCGCGTTGCAGGTTCGTCTCGGCGGCGGTGGCCGTCAGGAGGTGCATACGATGCCGGTCGATTCACTGAATGAGCTCAAGTCCGCGTTCGTGCCGTGGCGAAGCAGGAAGAAGCACGCGCGGGAGCCGGTGCCCGCGGAGCTACGGGCCCGAGCGCGCGATGCGCTGAAGATGCATGGGGTGGGGGCGGTGGTTGGTGCGAGCACGCGCCGCCATCGCGGAAAGCCGTTGCCCTGCGAGCGTCCACGCGGCGCGGCTACTGGATGTCCGAGCCGGTCACCTCGATAGGCGTATCGTCGTGCGCGGAGATACCGTTGTAGTGCGGATACCAGGAGCCTCCGATGTTGTTCTTGATGACCGACCGATCAATCCGAATGTTGCCCGTGTGATCGTTGCTCACGAAGAAGATGGCGCTGCCGTATGCATTCACCTGGTTGTGCTCGATTCGCGTGCCGCACAGGCTCAATGTCATCGTGTTGCCGTCGTTGTAGATGGCGCCGCCGCTTCCTCCTCCCGGTTTGCCGGTCTCCGCCGGATTGCCGCCCTCCCCGATGGCGTGGTTGTACGAGAATAGGCTGTTGATGACGGACCACGATACGCCGATGCTGCTGATGCCGCCTCCGTTCGAGCAGGTGCCTCCGAAGGTGTCCGCGCCTCCAAACGTGCTATTGACCACGTAGACGGGCAGGTTGTTGTACTGGCTGAAGACACGCACCGCAGCACCGCCGACATCCGGCCCGGTGTCCGCGCAGACATTATTGAAGAACCGCGTGTTGACCAGCCGGAATCGCCCCCCGCGCACCCAGATCGCCCCGCCGCCGTCATACTCCGTTTCGCTCTTCGAGCTGGCGTCGATGAACGTGATGTTCTGAACCGTAAGGCGCGGCGTCTCTTGGTTCTGGCAGTGATCGGTCGTCCATACCTGGTTCTGGTCGCACGTATTCATATACAGAATGCGACGATTGCCAGCCCCGCTCAGGGTCACCAGCCCCCCGCCGTCAATCACGATGTCAGGCCCCTTGTCGTTGAATACCTTGGCGGTCTGCTCGAGCGTAATCGTCACCGGAGCAGGACCGCAGTCGAAGGTAATCACCCCTCCGTTCGCTACGGCGTCCACGAACGCGGCGCCCGTGCAGCTCTCCGGCGTCCCCGTGCCCACGACCGTCGTCGGGCTCGATACGTCGGCCAGGCCTGCTTCCCCCGGAACCTCGCAGCTCGCCTCCGCGTTCTGGTTGCCTGCAGGCGGGCCGTCTTGCGGATTGGTGAGCGGATTCGGCACCTCGATGCTGCCTCCGCTTCCCCCTGCCGCGGAGCCACCTGCGCCCGTGCCTGCCGCGCCGCCCGGGCCCGCGGCGTCGTCACCGCACCCGGCAGCTGCTGCCACGAAAGCCATCACAAGCAAGCACCTCGTCCTTGACAGCGTCGACGTTGCAATTCGTATACTCGCGTCCATCCGTCGAGCATACCGCTGCTTGGCAGCGGGCACCACGGTAGATGCATGCCCCGCAGGAACGCTCCATGGTTCAGCGGGCGAGTCCGGCTCTGCGAGTCTGCCGGTCCTTGGGGGCCGCACGGCGGTCGTCGGCGGCGGATTTGCCCGCAATTCACCTGGCCTAGGAGCCTGTCGGGGAAAAGGTCAACGCAGAGGCGCAGAGGCGCAGAGGCTCGAAGGCCGGGAAAGCGACCGAGGGAGCGTGTGGGGAGGCGGCGTGCGTGACAACGCCCGGCCGCGTACGGCTGGCGCGCCAG